>PMUF01000360.1 GCA_003167015.1 Chitinophagaceae bacterium
ACCTTGAAATCCATATCGCCGAGATGATCTTCATCGCCGAGGATATCCGTCAGGATCGCGTACTTGCCATCGGCAGGACGCGTAATCAGCCCCATGGCTACGCCGCTGACGTGTTTAGGGAACGGTACTCCTGCATCCATCAACGCCAGGCTGCCGGCGCAAACCGTCGCCATAGAAGAGCTGCCGTTGGATTCCAGGATATCGCTGACGACACGCACCGTATAAGGGTAATCGCTGCCGGGCATCATTTGTTTGAGGGAACGCATGGCCAGGTTGCCATGACCTACTTCGCGACGGCTCTGGCCGCGCATCATCTTCACTTCGCCCGTACTGAACGGCGGGAAGTTATAATGCAAAAAGAATTTCGAATCGACGGATTTGGCTGCGCTCTCTACCAGTATTTCATCGAGGGGGGTACCCAGGGTGACGGTGGTGAGGGATTGCGTTTCGCCACGGGTGAACAGGGCGGAGCCGTGCGGGGTGGGCAGCGGGTCTATTTCCATGGCCAGCGGGCGAACCTGTTCGAGCGAACGACCGTCTAACCGGATGCGATCGTCGAGGATCATGTTACGAACGATGTCCCATTGCAGGTCGGCGTAATATTTCTTGGCGAATTTCTTGTCGACGTCTGCTGCTTCTTCGCCGAGGCTTTCGATCAATTCTTTCTTGAGCTTGTCGAAGGCATCGCTGCGCTCGTGCTTGCTGCTGCCGGCCTTGGCTATCTGGTAGATACGGTCCTTCGTGAAGGCCGTGACTTTCTGCATCAGCTCTTCCTTATGTTCGGGCTTGGCATAGTCTCTTTTAGCGGTGATCCCGACCTTCGCCTTCAGCTCTTCCTGGGCCTTGATATGGACCCGGATGGCATCGTGCGCCAGTTCGAGGGCCTTGACGAGATCCTCTTCGCTGCACTCATGCGCTTCACCTTCGACCATCATCAGGTTCTTATCGGTGGCGGCAATCATGAATTCCATATCGGACTTTTCCAGTTCGGTGCGCGAAGGATTGACGATGAGCTTGCCATCTACGCGACCGATCCGTACTTCAGAGATAATCTCCTTGATGGGAATATCGGATACGGCCAATGCGGCAGAAGCGGCGAGACAGGCCAGTGAATCCGGCATGACTTCGTAATCGCTGGATACGAGGCTGAGCAACACCTGCACCTCGCAGAAATAATCCTCAGGGAAAAGAGGGCGCAGCGCCCGGTCGATCAGGCGGCTGGTCAGTATTTCATAATCGTTCAGGCGGGCTTCCCTTTTGAAAAATGAGCCGGGAATACGGCCGGCTGAAGCAAATTTTTCCTGGTAGTCGACGGATAAGGGAAAGAAATCCTGTCCTTCTTTAGCCTCTTTGTTGGCAACAACGGTGGCAAGAATGATACAATTACCCTGGCGTACGGTAACGGCTCCATCCGCCTGGCGGGCGAGCTTACCGGTCTCAATGGAGACCGTCCGGCCTCCGCCGATATCAAACGTTACACTAATAGGTTGTGAAAGCATGACTGTTCGTCTTTGTCGAATAACGGCTTACCGGAGGCGGGAACGAATGGGTAAATCGAAATTCTTTGTTAAAAAATTGGTATACAAGTGCGACAATTCCTTCCAGTATAAAAAAACGATTCCCAACCGTGGTGTCAGTTGGGAATGTTTGTCGTATACATAAATGAATTATTTTCTGAGTCCGAGTTTTTCGATCAGCTGGCGATAACCCTGGAGGTTGTTCTTGCTCAGGTAGGTGAGCAGTCGCTTTCTTTTACCCACTAATTGCATCAGGCCGCGGTGAGTGGAGAAATCTTTTTTATTGGCTTGCAAGTGTTCGGAGATACGGTTGATCCGTTCTGTCAACAAAGCAATCTGGCCCTCGATAGAACCTGTGTTAGTGGTTTTACCACCAAAATCAGTAAAGAAATTCGCTTTTTTCTCTTTTGTCAAATAAGGCATCTCATTATTTTTATACATCTCTGCCGAATTAGCAGGCGGCAAAATTAAGGTAAAAATCTATAATACTAAAAATTAAGGGCAAAAATACCGTAAATTTTACGTTTATATAAGCTTATTTGGTAATTTTCGGCCGTTTATGAATTATTTTGCCCATTCTACGGCAGTGATCGACCCAGGCGCTACCATCGGCGACGGCACAAAGATCTGGCATTTTTCCCATATTATGTCCGGCGCGGTGATCGGCCCTGATTGCACCATCGGGCAGAACGTCATGATTGGCGACGGGGTGATCCTGGGCCGGGGAGTGAAAATACAGAACAATGTCAGCCTTTACACCGGGTTGATCTGCGAGGACGAAGTTTTCCTCGGTCCTTCCGCCGTATTCACCAATGTCATCAACCCCCGCAGCGCCATCCCCAGAAAAGACCAGTTCCGGCCGACCCTTATCCGCAAAGGGGCGACCATCGGCGCGAATGCCACGATCATCTGCGGCAACGAGATCGGCCAATTTGCCTTTATCGGCGCAGGCGCGGTACTGACGCACCCTGCTCCGCCCTATAGCCTGTTACAGGGCAACCCGGCCCGGCAATCCGGCTGGATCAGTGAGTATGGCCATCCGCTGCATCCCGACACCACCGGGCGGGCAGTCTGCCCCGAGAGCGGCCAGGTCTACCAACTGCAGGATCATCAATTAACCAAGATCACCGGGAATGAGTAACCCCCTCCCCACCCCCATTAGATTCGCACTGGTTGGCGCCGGACACATCGGTTGGCGGCATGCCGCCCAGATGCAGCGGTGCGGTATTCTAACCGCGGTGGCAGATATCGCCGAGGAAAAGGCCGTTCACCTGGCCCAGGCCTTCGGCGCCATGGCCTATCCCTCCCTCGATGCGCTGCTGGCGGACAGCCAACCGGACCTCGTCGCCGTCTGTACCCCCAATTACCTGCATGCCGGCCACAGCATCCTGGCGCTGGAGAACGGCTGTCATGTCCTATGTGAAAAACCGATGTGCCTCTCCGGTACAGAGGCCCGGGCAATGATCGCCGCCGCCCGGCAGGCGGAAAGGCATCTGTTCGTGGTGAAGCAAAACCGCTTCAATCCACCTGTGCAGTTATTACACAGCCTGCTGCACCAGCGGCGCCTGGGCAGGATACTGTCCTTCCAGGTCAACGGTCTGTGGAACCGGCCGCCGTTGTATTACCAAAACAGCGACTGGCATGGGAAAAAAGACCGGGACGGCGGCATCCTCTTCACCCAGTTCAGCCATTTCATCGATCTGTT
>PMUF01000620.1 GCA_003167015.1 Chitinophagaceae bacterium
AAATGCCCTATTTTCCCGGGCAGGAGATGTTCGCCGATGTATTCCATTGCCTGATATTAATTTTGGCTTAGGGCCTTCTGGTTGTTATTCGGATCGTCCTTGTACTTGGAAGGACATTTCAGGAGTATGCCGTCTTTCTGGGTGATGTCGAATACATCGCCGTTCATCTTCCCTTTCAGGGTAATACGTTCGGCCTTTTCCAGGTCGTAGGGTTTCTCGAAATGATAGGTCACCCTGGCGGTGTTACCCAGTGTATCGCTGATATGGAAGCTTACATAGTTGGGATTCCTGATCGGGTCGTACTCGATAGGCTGCTTATTATCGATGTGGGCGATAATAGTGACCGTCTTGCCGGGCTTCTGACGGGCGGATGCAATTGTCTCGTAAGTGGACAGATCGCCCATGAAACTGACGAGGACGCCAATCGACACTGCGATGAGGATGAGTATAACGATGTGGAATTTCTTCATAACTATATGCGGGAAATGCGTTGGTTGAAATTAACGCATTTCCCGCAATGCGCTAATGTTTGGCCTTCGGCCGACGGACCAATGGTCCGTTTGAGGGGGCAAAGTTAGGGTAGTTTCCTGAATACCACGATACCATTGTGACCGCCGAATCCAAAGCTATTGCTCATGGCCACTTTCACCGGCCAGTCCCTCGCCTCTCCCAACAGGATATTCAATCCCTTCGGAACAGCCGGGTCCAACTCTGTTGTATTGATGGTCGGCGGGACCACCCCATCCTTGATGGCATAAAGGCAGGCTATCGCCTCGATGGCGCCGGCCGCACCCAGCAAATGCCCCGTCATGGATTTGGTCGCACTGATGATCAGTCGTTCGGCATTAGGACCGAAGAGGCTATGGACCGCCTGGACCTCGCTGATATCCCCGACCGGGGTAGAGGTAGCGTGTACATTGACATAATCTACTTCTTCCGGTTTAATCCCCCCATCTTTCAGGGCATCCTTCATCGCCCGCAGCGCACCCAGACCTTCCGGGTGAGTCGCTGTCATATGATAAGCGTCGGCGGTCATGGCCGCACCGGCCAGTTCAGCATAGATCCGAGCCCCCCGGGCTTTGGCATGCTCATACTCCTCCAGGATCAGCCCGCCGGCTCCTTCGCCCATGACGAATCCGTCCCTGTCGACCGCAAATGGACGCGATGCACCCCGGGGGTCATCATTGCGGGTAGACAATGCCTTCATGGAATTGAACCCACCGATGGAGGCTTCCGTCACCGGCGCTTCCGAGCCACCGGCCACGATCACCTTGGCCTTGCCCGCGCGGATATAGGTCAGCGCGTCCATGAATGCCGTATTCGACGTCGAACACGCAGCTACGGTCGTATAATTGATGCCCATCAGACCGTATTTAATAGAGATCATGCCGGAGGCCATATTGGCGATCAGCTTGGGCACGAAAAACGGGCTGAATCTGGGCGTCCCATCGCCGCCCGCATATTCTTCCACCTGCTGCTGGAAAGTCTCCATCCCCCCCTGGCCGCTGCCCCAGATCACCCCGATATCGAAAGGGTCCATGGCAGCCACATCCAGACCGGAGTCTTTCAGGGCCTGGTCTGCGGCAATCAGCGCATACTGGGTGAACAGGTCGGTGCGCTTGATCTCATTGCGGTCAAGCAATGGAGCCGGATCGAAGTTCTTCAGTTCGCAGGCAAACCGTGTCTTGAAATGCTTCGGGTCGAAATGGGTGATAGGTCCTGCGCCGCTGTTGCCGGCGATCAGGTTCTTCCAGAAAGAAACCGGGTCGTTCCCCAGGGGAGTGACCGCACCTATGCCAGTTACAACTACTTTTTTCATATTATTGACCGCGAAACTACTTACTTACCGGTAAGTATGGAAATTTTTAAAAATCTCTATAGTATGCTACCTTGCGTTGCTTTTGAACATGCAGAGCACTCCAGCACATGACAGACTTATCGAAATTCGACTCCAACGGACCCAGTAACCCCAAAAACAACATTTTCGGCTTACCTTTTTCAGAAGAGGACGCCCGACTGGTGATCCTGCCCGTTCCATGGGAGGTAACAGTCAGTTACGGCGCAGGCACCTCCCGCGCGGCAGAACGGGTATTCCATGCCAGCATGCAGGTCGACCTTTTCGACGTGGAAACGCAGGATGCCTGGAAAAAAGGGATTTACATGCGCCAGCCCGATAAGAAGATCCTGATGAAGAGCGATTACCTCCGGAAAGAAGCAGAACTATATATCAATTACACTTCGAAAGGTGAAATGGTTGAAAAGAATAGCTTCATGTGCAAGTCGCTGAAGGAGATCAACGAGGGCAGCACCCTTCTCAACAGATGGGTCTACGAGCAGACCCTGTCCCTGCTCGATGACGGTAAACTGGTAGGCCTGCTCGGCGGCGATCACAGCACCCCTCTCGGCTATTACAAAGCGATCGCGGAAAAGTATGGCGACTTCGGCATCCTGCAGATCGATGCGCACTGCGACCTGCGCAAATCATATGAAAATTTTGTCTACAGCCACGCCAGTATCATGTACAACGCCCTGGAGGAAATCCCCGGCCTGAAAAAACTGGTGCAGATAGGTGTGCGGGATTATTGCCGGGAAGAGTGGGATTACATCCGGAACAGTAATGACCGGGTAGTTACCTGGTTCGATAAAGATATTAAAGAGCGGGGCTACGGGGGACAAAGTTGGAAACAGATCGCTGATGAGATCGTGAGCCAGTTGCCTGAAAAAGTATATATCAGCTTTGACATCGACGGCCTGGATCCCAAACTATGCCCGCATACAGGTACACCGGTACAGGGCGGCTTCGAAGCCGAACAGATCTTTTACCTGATCCGGCTGATCATTGCCAGCGGCCGCCGGTTCATCGGTTTCGATCTCGATGAGATCGGAGTGGGCGACACGGACTGGGATGCCAATGTCGGCGCCCGCATCTTATGGAAACTTTGTAATTTGCTGGTGGCGAATAATTCCTGATTCATGCGCTATCAGTACGTGGTCATCCTCAAAAAAAACAGTGAGCGGGCAACCGACCTGCTCAGCATTCTGCTGTGCTTTCTCTCTGCCGGCAGCTTTTTGTTGACGGCCCTCCATTCTATCGGTTCCAACCGCACTTATTTTCTGGTCTCCATAGCCCTTATCCTTTGGGCAGGATTGGCCTTCAACCTGTTATCCAAAAGAAAAGATCGGGGTATCCGGGTACGCTACCGCTACCTGTTCATCCTTGCCGCGATCGGCTGGATCGGCACGACTTCCGTACCCTGGATCGGACTGTTCTTTTTCGTAGCCGCCTTTCTCGAATACCAAACCAAACGTCCCCTCGAAATCGGCTTCCACTATGACCGCATCGTCATCAATACCCTGATCCGTCAACGCCATGACTGGTCAGCCTTTAACAACATCGTGCTGAAAGACGGCCTCCTGACCCTCGATTTTAAGAATAACCGGCTGATGCAGAAAGAGATAGCTGACGACGAGGACGAGGATGACGCCGACGAAGAAGAATTTAACACCTGGTGCCGGGATCAACTGGCCAGGGCTTATGGAAAATAATCGTTTTTGGATCTTATCGAAAACTGCGCTTATGGATTCGATATCCCTTCCCGTCGTACACCCCGCCTTCGAGCGGCTCAAACGTTCCGGCAGTTGGCTGCATCTGGTGGCCGGCGTCCTCATCCTGACCCATGCCGTCAGTCATTTTCGCAGCGAGGAATCGCCAACCCTTTATTTTTGGTGCCTGTTGCTCATGTCCCTCGATATCTTCATCCTCCTGCTGGCCGGCAGGGATATCCTGCGACAGCTCCCCAGGATCAACCTCCTGTTCCGGATGGCGGAGATCGTCTTTTTCCTGGGGATTGGCATCTTTATGCTCGTACAGGGCTATAGATGGACGGGAATCGTTCACCTCTCGCTCAGCGCAGCCTACAGCTATCTTTTCTATTGCGAGAGAAATTTCCGTTCCGAAGAACTGCTGTCGTTTCATCATACCGGTATTACCATCCCCGGCCTGCCCGAAAGCCGGTTTCTTCTCTGGACCCATGTCAATGATATCGAAGCCGCTTACGACGGCATTTATATCCGTACTTCAGCCGATAAAGAAGTCAGCTTTGACTGGCGAAAAAATCTTGAATTCGCAGAACTGGAACAAATTCAGCAATTTTGCAGGCATTACCTTGGAAAAGGGTAACCTAATACATGTCAAAGCTGAATCAATCGCCGTATATCCTTTACTCTGACGGAAAAGGCAACATTTTCGAAGATATCTCGCTGTATGTGACCGGCCGCAGCGGCTGGGATGCCCTGCCGGTCCCGCCGGAAGACTGGATCGAATTGCCGGATGGAGGTTCTTTGTATGAACTGCCCGGCAGAAGGGGTATCGGGATCGATGTCGCCACCGGTGAGATGCGGCTTTGTGAAAAAGGATGGGCAGTGGCTGCCTTTATCCCTCCTGCCCATACAGGGCTGTACCTGGCAGCATACGAGACGGGCAAGGACGCTCCTACCCTGCCGCTGTTCTGCTATACTGCCGCCGGCTGGTGGGATGACAAATTCTATGTTCCTGCTGTCCGGATCGAACAGGACATCCGCCAGGACTGCAAGGGCTATGACTGGGAAGTCATCAATGAAGGCGTCGATCACATCCTGAAGGCCTATCCGCAGAACCGGCTGATCCAACACCTGGCCAATAACTGCTGCCTCACCTATCATTGTCCGGCCGCACGGAATTATTTCATGGGCCGCTGGGAATGTCCCGTGCCTACCTCCCCGGCCTGTAATGCCAATTGCATCGGCTGCATTTCGTTCCAGCCCCAGGAAGAGACGATCCCTTCGACCCAGGACCGGCTGACTTTCAAACCGTCGGCTGAAGAGATCGTTGAATTCACCGTGCCGCACCTGCAGACAGCTCCTTACCCCATCGTCAGCTTTGGGCAGGGGTGTGAAGGCGAACCCCTGCTCATGTGGGAGACGATCCGGGAGGCCATTTTGCAAATGCGCAAACATACGGACCGGGGCAGCATCAATATCAATACCAACGGCAGCAAGCCGGCTGCCGTGCAGGCGCTGTGTGAAGCCGGCCTGGATTCTATCCGCGTGAGCCTTAACTCGGCCCGGGCCCATATCTATGAGGCCTATTACCGCCCCAACAATTATACCTTTGCCGATATCGTCGAAAGCCTGAAGGTGGTGCGCAGCTATGGTGGCTGGGCATCGATCAACTATTTTGTCTTCCCCGGAATGACCGACAGCGTCGAAGAATATGAGGCATTACGCCGGCTGATCCGTGAAACGGACCTGACCATGATCCAGTGGCGGAACTTCAATATCGATCCGGACTGGTATATGGGCAAAATTGGGGTGGCAGAGACCGGAGAATTCCTGGGTGTTCGACAGTTGATGGAGCTGATACAGGACGAGTTCCCGCAGGTACGGTTCGGTTACTTCAACCCTCCCATGGAGCGTATCCGGGGCCAATATTCAGCGGATTTCGCCCATTAGACGCACCCCGGCCGCCCCGGATAAAAGATCCCCCGCATGCAAAAGATCGTCATCATAGGCGCCACCTCCGGCATCGGACTGCATCTCGCCCGGCTCTACGCAGGCGCAGGCCGCCTCGTGGGCGCCACCGGCCGCCGCCAGGACCTGCTATATGCCCTGCAGCTGGAATACCCCAACCACATCATCACAGAATGTTATGACGCCACGGGCAGCCAGGCGACAGCCCACCTGGATGCGCTGGTGCAAAAATTAGGCGGCCTGGACCTGCTGATCTACAATGCCGGCTGGGGCGAGCCGATGGAAACACTCGACTCCGCAGTAGACACGGCGACGGTGGATATCAATGTCAACGGCTTCCTGGCAGCAGTCCATTATGGCTGGCGCTATTTCACAACACAAGGTCACGGACACCTGGTCACAGTGTCCTCCATCGCCGGCAACCGTGGTAACCGGCATTCTCCTGCTTACAGCGCAGCCAAAGCTTTTCAAAGCATATACTTCGAAGGGCTGTATATCAAAGCAAGGAAAATGAAGATCCCGTTGTATGTCACGGATATCCAACCCGGATTCGTCGATACGAAAATGGCCAAAGGTCCGAGGTTTTGGGTGGCCCCTGTGGAAAAGGCGGCGCGGCAGATCATCAGGGCTATTGAACGCAGACGACGCCGGGTCTACATCACCCGGCGGTGGTGGCTCATAGCAAAACTATTCCGCTGGATACCCGGATGGGTCTATTATAGGATCGGCTAAGGTCAGGGGCGAAACCACGATCCCGTACCCTTAGGATTTGGCATTCCAATTGCAACCTGATCAGCAAAGTAGACCTGTATGAAAAAGACTCAACTTCTCACACTTACTGTCCTGACCGCTTCACTCGTCGGCGTCACTATC
>PMUF01000317.1 GCA_003167015.1 Chitinophagaceae bacterium
TGCGGGCAGGCGAACGCACGGCAATGCCTTCCTGCTTCCAGGCCAGGCCGGGAATGGTGGAAAAATCATCATGGCCTTCAGAGATCGTCGTCACCAGTTCCAGCAAGGTCTGTTCCCCCTCGCCCAGCAACACGAAATCGGCCCCGCGTTCCAGGTATTCCCGGTAATGGTCGGTGGAGTCTGAGCTCGACACGATGACGACGCAGCCCTGCCTGCGTGCCAGGGCAATCATCCGATAGGCTGCATCCCGCATATTGGTCAGGCACATCTTGGTCAGATAGTTGAACCCGTCATCATAGACGACGAAAAAATCCGGCCGCTCCGAATCCAGCCGCGGAACCACTTCCTCGGGGCTCTCCACGAACATCGTATCGAACAGCGAAACGCCGAAACCATGCTGTCGCAGCAAAGCAGCCGCGCCAATGGTCGCCAGCGGCGGATACGGCTGGCCCGTTGCCCATTGCTTGGGATCATAACGCATGAAATACGAATGAGAAAAAAGGATCTTATTCATAATTATATTTGTTCCTGATGCATATCCAATGACCGGTAGGGCTGTTTTTCAGGAACCGGTTCCGCATCGAATCGGGATTATAGCGAATGTTGTATTGAAAAGACTTGAGGTCGCGAAGACTATAGTGAAAGTGATAGTCTGCCATCTCCGGATAGCCAAAAGAGCTGTAATAGGCCTGGGTGATCTTTCTCGCCCTTTCCATCTCCGCCGGCCTGTAAAAACGGGTGTCCATCAGGTGGATCTCACCGCCGGACTTGAGATAGCCCATGCAAAGATGCAGGATCTTCTTGAGCGATGGGAAATACTCGATGGAAGCGGCAAAGATGATGCTGTCGAACCGCCGGCCTTCTAAAATGCCCGACCGGATATCACCATGAATAAAGGAAAGATTCGGGTTATCGCTGAACACGCGGGCGGCTTGCTGCAGTTCCGTGAAATTGATGTCCAGGCCGATAACGTTTGTATAAGGCATCTCGGCCATCTGATGGGAAAGCCAGCCATTGCCACAGCCGACTTCCAGGATATCGAGCGATCTGTGCCTGCCGGCCAAATGGCGATATAGCCGGTTGAAAAGGCGTTTACGGGCCTGCCATTCCTTGTAAAGGGGATGTTCCATGGGCAGGTCCGGCAATTTGATGAGTTCCTCATCGGGATATAACCTGTTTTCGAGATCGCGGATCTCGATGTATTTCTTCTCAAACAGTATATCTCCGAGTCTGGAATGCCCCTGAACCTTGATATTAGTCAGTAGGGAGGAGTCCGGTAAATACATTGCTGCAAAATTTTAGGTGCATGTAAAGCATCCGGAAAGTAAACGGCCCATTTTCTTCAAAGGATGCCAAAAGTCCAAAAATTAGTACAGGCAACGCCTGCCCCCTATTGATACGTTCTATAGGAGAAGAGTGATTCAGATTAGTCATTAACGCATATAAATTTTGTTTAATACGAATGCCGTTACCGTCGTGATCCCGACCTGCAACCGGAAGGATCGCCTTTTGTCCTTATTGGGCAACCTGGACCGGTCCAATTATCCGGTTTCAGCCGTCATTATCGTAGATTCCGGCGAAGACAGGCTTTTACCCGCCGACTACGCCTCATTCCGCCACTGGCCCATCCTTTATCTTTTATCGGAAAAGTCGGTTTGTATCCAACGCAATATCGGCATCAGAAGGGCCGAAACGCCCTGGGTGTTCCTCTGTGATGACGATGTGGAAGTACCGCCTGACTACCTGCAGCAGCTCATCGCCCACGCAACTGCCCGGGAAGAGGCGGGCGCCATATCGGGGATATTCTTGCAAAAAGAAGGTGATGAATGGCAGGGTAGCTATCCGGTGAAGACCTCCGGTCTGTTGATCTGGAAATTCGTTTTCAGGCTCGGCTTCTGGGGTGATATCCAATGCGGCGATAATTTAATTACCAAAAGGATCAGGAAATACTATAGGTCCAAAGGCAATCATATTGCCAGATCGGGCTTGCCGGTGCTGGCCGATTTTTCAGGCGCCAGCTTTATCGCACCTGTCTATACCCTTGGGGCCGCGCTGGTGAGGAGGGACTGGTTACTGCAGTCTCCCTTTGACGAAGTGCTGGACAGATACGGTATTGGGGATAATTTTGGCGTTTGCCTCGGATTTCCCGGCAATGGCATCCATATCCTCAACAAGGCATTTGTATACCACCACAAGACGCCGGTAAACCGCCTCCAAAGACCGCTTCAATATTTCCGCAGGGCCCTGGCCCTCGACTATTTTATCCAAACTATTCCGGCCCTCGGACATTGCAAAAGATCCTGGCTGCTTTGGTCCCTGACCGGAAACCTGCTGGGCTTTTTGATGGCGGGAGATGGGATAATGATAAAGCCGGCTTTCAGGTCTTTACTGCTGATCGCATTGGGGCGGAATCCTTATTACAGTGCGGCAAAAAAACAACAACGGACAGTCGAGCCGCTGCTGCACGGCGTATCTACTTAATGCTGATCTTCGATGCAAAGTACGTTCAAGAATAAATTGCTCTGGATAGTGTTCGCCATTTACGCGGTCCTATGCGCCTGGTCAATGACGCATCACGGACTATGGAGCGATGAAGTACATTCCTGGGACATCGCCAAAACCAGCAACAGCTACGGCGATCTGCTGGCCCATTCCCGCTATGAAGGTCATCCCCCCGGCTGGTACAGCATACTCTGGATCATTACCCGCTTCACCCACCGGATAGCCTGGATGCAGGTGGTCCAATGGGCGATTGCCTGCTCGGTCACCTTTTTGATCCTCTTTTATTCTACGTTCCCGGCCATCATAAAAGTACTGATCCCCTTCGGCTACTATTTCCTTTTCGAATATGCGCTTTTCAGCAGGAATTACGGCATCGGCGTGCTGCTGGTCTGTGGTATCTGCCTGATCATCCGCGGTAATTTCCAGTTGCAGCCCGTCATCTATTATGCACTGCTCTTTTCCCTTTTCAATGTTCATTTGATCGCCATACTTTTGGCTTGCAGCCTGCATCTTTATTATCTTCTTTTGCAAAAAGAACGCCGGAAGAAACCTCAATACCTGCTGATCCATGCCCTCATCGGAGGCGCCTTCCTGCTGATGACCCTTCGGTTGATCTATCCACCGGCCGATAGTGCCCTGCTTGTTGGTTCTCAGGGCGGCTTGCATGCCTTCGATACCAGGTACATCACCGATGCGCCTCTGCGGAGTTTCCTGCCTGTCCCGGCCTGGTGGATGTATCATTTCTGGAACACACAGTTCCTGGTGAATGCTACAAGAATGCAGGATGGACTGAAATTCTTCAATCCGCTTATTTCCATTACGCTGATCGCATCGGCCCTTTTCCTGTTATGGCCGAATAGAAAATGCCTCGCCTTGTTCTGTATGAACCTGTTGTTGGGCGGCCTCATCAGCATAGCCGGTTTTTCCCTGACAAGCGCCCGGTATGCCGGCTATCTCTACATCGGGTTCATCGCCGCCTTGTGGTTGTATGGCTATGAAAATCCGCTGACCATCAAAAAGAAAAGGCTAACCCTTGTTTTGTTGAGCTTTCAAGGGGTGGCGGCGATCTTCGCCATTTGCCAGACCATTCGCCTCCCTTTCTCCTACCTGGACCAGATACCGGCACTCAGCAGCAAAGTGCCCCCGGGCCATCGATTGGTTTCGGACTATTGGACCATGAACGCTTATTCCGCCTTTATGGACAAACCCATCTATTGCGTCGATTTGCAAAAAGAGAAATCGTACATCACGTGGGACAGCGAAATGGTGGCTATGTTGAAAAACCCCTACCGGTATTCCGGTGGCTTTCGCTACCTGTTCCAAAAAGAAGGGATAAATGACGTCTATCTGATCTCTATGCACGACTCCGGGGAATTATCCGAATTGGATGCACAATTGGCGACCTCTTTCCATCTCGCCCTCATCGACAAAAAAGAAGAGGCCATCGAAAGAGGCAGCAACTTATACCTTTACAAAATATCAGAAAAATATGCCGCTCCTGACCAACCTTAAAAAAAGACTGATCCGCCGTTTTCGGACACGGGAGATCATTCCCGTGAAAGCCTATAACAAGTGGGCCTCGACCTATGACGCCCAGCCGGATAATCCCATACTTTTCCTCGACAACCTTCTTTTTAAAGAACTATTGACAAAAACCGATTTAAAAGACAAAAGGGTCGTGGATATAGGCTGCGGCACCGGCAGGTACTGGGAAGAATTATCGCGGCAAAATATCGCTCAGCTTATCGGTTACGAAGCCTCCCCCGAAATGCTGAATAAGATCCGGCAAAAATATCCAACCGCAAAAACCTACCTGCATTCCGATAATACCTTAAAGGAATTGAATGACGCATCCTGCGATGCCCTTGTCTCCACCCTTGTCATTGCCCACATCAGCAACTTACCGGCAGAATGGAGAGAATGGAACCGGGTCCTGAAAAACCATGGCGAGATCATCCTTACCGACTTTCATCCCGTCGCGCTGCAAAGAGGCGCCAACCGGTCATTCATGCATAATGGTCAACTGATCTACATTAAGAATTACATTCACACCTTGGATAAGGTAAGGAGCCTGGCAGCGAAAATGAACTGGAAAGAAGTCGATTTCATCGAATACAGGATCGATCAGCGGGTAAGGCATTTTTTTGAAAGGCTCAATGTAATGGAGGCATACAAAGATTCTTATGATCAGCTCGTCCTGTACGGCATCCATTTCAGAAAGGAAAAATAAACAATAAGAGATGAACATTCCGCATAAATCCTGGACGAATACAAAACCACCCCGACGGATATTGGCGATCCGCACGCAGGCCATGGGCGATGTTATGATCACGCTGCCGTATCTGCAACACCTCCGCCATTCCCTGCCCCCTTCGGTTCGGTTGGATCTCCTG
>PMUF01000529.1 GCA_003167015.1 Chitinophagaceae bacterium
GCCAGATCTGTGCGAAGATCTTACCCCCTTTCTTATGCACAGCCTCCGTAACGATCTTCCACCCCTTGATTTGCGCATCCGTATAAATGCCTGGAACGTTGACATAGCCCGCCGCTTCGGGGCTCACATAGGTGCCTTCGGTAATGATCAATCCTGCCTCCACACGCTGTTCGTAATACTGAGCAGTCAGTTCCGTGGCCGCTCCTTCCTGATTATTGCTGCGGCTGCGGGTCATGGGCGCCATAACGATCCTGTTCTTCAGCTGAAGCCCTTTCATATCGTAGGGCTGTAATAATGGTTGCTCTTTCATAACAAATAGAATAGACTTTTTAGTATATTTTGTTTCAAAAAAATGCTTCTCACTCATGCCTTTACAGGCAAAGAATAGCTCTCTAATTCCTCTTTCAAACTCTTGATTAATCCCTGCATCGGTTTATTGGTATTCATGCTGCGGCAGATCACCGTCCCGCCTTCCGTGGCAGCCAGCATCTTAAAGGAAAATGCCTCCTCATCCAGCGAAGCTTTGAACTCATTCTTCCGTATCCCTTCCGTCAGTAGGCCAGCCAACAATTTCTGCGACTTGACCAGGGCTTCCGATACCTTCTGCTTGATCACCGGAAGGTTATCATCCGACTCGACGGCCATGTTGAATGTCGGACAGCCTCCCTGGATCGGCGGCCGTAAAGGCGTCTTGCAAAAATCCAGGTAAGCAAAAATCTTTTCTTTCGCCGTTCCCGGACCACCCAACACCTTTTTCATCCCCTCGCAGGTCTTTTTCAGCAGATAATCGGCCACCTGCAGCGTCAGATCCTCTTTGTTCTCGAAATGACTATACAGACAACCCTTCGTCAGCTGCGTAGCCGCGAGAATATCGTCCACTCCGGTCCCCGCCAGCCCCTTCTCATTATAAATGGTAGCCGCCGTCTCCAGGATGAACTGCTTGGTCCGTTCCGCTTTTGTCATTCCATTCATCGCCCCACAAAAATAGACTAAAAAGTATATTTTCCAAAAACTATATTATTTCTCCCCGATATTATTCACCATCATCGACTTCCCATCCGTAATAATAACTTTCGCATTCGGCGACGCCACCAGTTCCTTCGTGACCTCGATGCTCTTATATTTCAATAATCTGTCCGTCAGCGATGAATTGATAGTTAATTGATAGTTCTTAATCGCATTGGCATTGATCTGCATGATTAAGGAATCATTCCGCTGCTTGTCCAGCGAGAACTTCAATTCCTTTTCTTTGGTTTCAAGTTCAAAATCTTCTTGTTTTCGTTTGGTCTGCAATTCTAGCTCGGTCATTTTAGCCACCTGGTCCGCCTTGGCTTTGTTTTCTATCGCCTCGAGCACTTGCGATGGCATATCGATATCCTTGACCAGCACATCATCCATGACGATTCCGTAGGGAGCGATCGCTGCCCTTAGCTCGTCTTCAATATTCTTTTCGATCGTCTCCCGTTCGCCAAGTAACTCTACCGCGGTATAAGTCATCGTATACTGCCTGACAATGGCCATAAAATTATTGACAACGATTTCCTTACCATACTCCGTTCCAACATTGGTGTAAATACTGGGGGCAGCATCCGGTTTGATGTGATATAAAACCGTCAGGTTCATCTTCACTTCAAGCCCCTCCTTCGTTGGCGGGCTCATGATGGTCGAATACTCGGTGATCCTCGTATTGAACTTCCGGATTTCTGAGGTAAAAATATTGTAATGATGCCGGCCGGGAGATAAAACACCAGGTTGTATCACGCCCTTGTGAATAACAAAACCAACTTCTCCCGGGTTGATAGTCTTACAGCCAAAGATGGCGGTTGAGCAAAGCATGGCGATCCCAGCATAGCGGGTAAAAGTGTTTTTCATGACTACTTTTTTTGAGGTGGGTTAAATTAGCAACAGACCACAAGGTAAAATGATCGTGCGTTAACCCGTGGTTAAACGACCATGCACAATTGCAAACCGTTCGTTAAACCCTTACATCAAAACTTCGCCTCATCAAGATCGGCGATCAACCCTACATGAGTAGGCTTCCATCCCAACCATTGCTGTGTTAGCACACTCGAAGCCGGCATATCGATACCCACCATCATCGAGAGCCAGCCAAAGTGCTCGCCGACCTTCTCAGGTGACACGGATACGACCGGTATCTTCAATCCCCGGCCGATAGACTCAGCAATCTCTTTGAGCGGAATACCTTCTTCACCGACCGCGTTATACCGTGCGCCCGCAACCGCCTTTTCCAATGCCAGTCTATATAATGCGGCAGCATCCAGCCGATGCGCCGCCGGCCAACGGTTCGTCCCCTCGCCAACATACGCCGAGACACCCTTCTGACGCGCCACAGCGATCAAGGGGGTGATAAGGCCTTGCTTGTAAGGATCATGTACCTGAGGCAAGCGTATCACGGACACGCTCACCCCCTTCGCCAATACGGATTCCGCCGCCTCTTCCGATGCACCGCGGGGAAAAATCGTGCTGGGGATCAGCGGATCTTCTTCGGTCCTCGGCTGGCCCGATGCACTGCGCCCGGTCCCGGAGGTGATCACCAAATGGCGCTTGGAACCGGCCAATTCAGCGCCCAGCGCCTCTATAACTTTCCTGTCTGTCTCGCAGGTCTCCACAAATTTCCTGAAATCATGGTCGAAAGCGCAATGGATCACCCCATCTGCCTTGGCCGCGCCGCTGCGCAGACTGTTCAGATCATAAATATCACCCCGGTGCACCTCAGCGCCGGCCGCAGCAACAATTTTAGCGCCTGCATCCGACCGGGCAAGCCCCAATACCTGGTGACCTGCATGAATAAGATCCTCAGTAACAATTGATCCGATAAAGCCCGAAGCTCCTGTAACAAAAACTCGCATGTGATTTATTTTAGCCACAAATTTCAGCCCGAATGCACTACGAAAACAAGGAGATTTGACACAATTTTGAAGGAATTGGCCTAACTTTCATCCATGTTTGAGACTTTCGAAAACTTTATCACGGCTAATGGCGATTTCACGCCGGAAGATCTGCGACTCATGCGTTCGCTGTCAATAGTAAAAAAGGTCCGCCGTAAGGAGTTCCTCCTGCAGGAAGGAGAGATCTGCAGGTATAAGATATTTGTTGCCAAGGGCTTATTGAAGTCTTATTGCCTAAAAAATGACGGGACTGAACATATCATGCGGTTTTCGCCCGAAAACTCCTGGACGACCGATCATATCAGTTTGAAAAACCAAACACCTGCTCAGTCTAATATCGAGGCGCTGGAGAATTCAGAGGTGGTCATGTGGACCCGTGAAAACATGCACGAATTATTTAATTCCGTCCCCGCATTCAAAGTTTATATGAGTAAACTCATCGAAAATGCTCTCAAATCAAGCCACGATCGGATACTCATCAACCTTAGCTACACCTCCGAAGAAAAATACGAAGACTTCATCGCCTCTTTCCCCGATGTGTTCAGACGCGTGCCCCTCCACATGGTCGCATCTTATCTCGGCGTCTCGCGTGAAACCCTCAGCCGCATCAGGCACGCCAAAACCTCCTCCCCTAATTAACATTCCTGTACTCTCTCGGCGACTTCCCCGTTTTCGCCTTAAAAACCTTCGTAAAATGCGACGGATGCTCGAACCCAAGCTCATACGCAATCTCGCTGATCGAATGCTCCGTATCCCATAACAAAGACTTGGCCTTCTCGACCAGCTCCAGGTGAATATGCTCGACCGTGCTCTTGCCGGTAAATTTTTGCAACAGATCAGAAAGATAGTTGGCCGACAAATTCAACCGGGCAGCAAAATAGCTCACTGGCGGAATGCCGGTCTCAATCGGCGTATCCCCATGAAAATAATCCTTCAGCAACCCCTCGAACCGCTGCACAACATCGGCATTCACCTTAGCCCACGTATAAAACTGCCGGTCATAAAACCGGTTGCAATAATTCAGCAACAGCTCCAGGCCACTCACGATCACACTCTGGGTATGCTTATCGATAGGCCGTAAATACTCTCTCGCGATGTGATCGACACAGTCCTTGATGATCGTGGCTTCCTCCTCCGAAATATGCAGCGCTTCATTGACCTCATAAT
>PMUF01000100.1 GCA_003167015.1 Chitinophagaceae bacterium
TGGTGCATATTTCGCAGCTGAGTAATACGTATGTATCGGACCCCAATACGGTAGTGAAGCTGCAGCAGAAGGTGATGGTGACGGTGATGGAGGTGGATATAGCGCGTAAAAGGATTTCCCTGTCGATGAAAGGGAATGCAGTGGCGAAGGGCGATGGTCAACGACATGGGCGTCAACAGCCGGGAGGTCAACAGCCGGGGGGCGGACAGCGGCACGGTGGGAGCGGGCAGCGGCCTGGCGCAGGGTCAGGTGGTGGTGATCGGCGGCCGGCCGGGGGCGGAGGACAGGCAGGGGGAGACGGCGGTAAAAAGCCGGGCGGCGGGACTGCGCCGGGGGCGGGTAAGAAGGAGGAGCCGGTGGATGATTTTCAGGCGAAGCTAAATGCGTTGAAGAAGAAGTTTAAGGATTAGGGGCGGACGTCGTCCGGCAGGTCTCTCTAGGAGACCTGTTGTTTTTTCCGCTGGAGGTATAGATCCAGCAAGAACAAACCCGATACGACGGCGATCAGCATGAATGCCGTCACATAGGAGCTACTGAAGAGTTTTTCCCAGTTGATTTTTTCCAGCGGGGAATTTTTTTCCAGGCTGGTACCATAGGATGAGATCAGGTTGGATGAGCTGCTGCTTCCGCCGGACCATTTAATCCTGGCAAAGCAGTATATCAGCAATCCGGCGATCATGCTGAGGAAGAAGGCGCCGATGCTACGGATGATATTTTTGTTGACATAGGTGGTAGTAGCCGGCGCAACATGGTGGCGGGCTATTTCTTCCATTACATTTTTGGTGAACCGCAGGGAAGGCTCCTCCAGTTCCGAGCCGGCCAACAGCTGGTGTACGTCGAGCAGTTCCCGGTATTTTTGACGCCATTGCTGATTGGCTGCGATGAGCGTTTCGACAGCCGAACGTTCGGCGGGACTGCTGAGTCCGTCGATATAGTGCCATAAACGATCTTCCATTGGTTGTTCCGTATTCATGCTATTGTCTTTAAAAATAATATAAATTCAGCTGAATCCGTCATGACAATTCCTGCATGGCATAGCTGAAATGGGTTTCTATTTTCTCCCTGAGCCGGTTCCTGGCACGGTGCAGTTTTACTTTTACCGTATTGGGATCGAGGCCCATGATCCTGCCGATCTCTTCCAGCGACTGCTCACCTTTATAGAACAGGTTGAGGATCTGGCTGTCATTGGGGCTAAGCAGGCCGATTGCGGCATTCAGCATAGCATGCCGGGACTTTTGTTCGACAAGGTTAGCCCCGATGTCGGATTCCCTGTTTTCCACCTGCATCAGTGTCTTTTCATTGTCGAGCGAGGCCGTAGGCAGCCGTTTCTTCCGCAGGAAGGTGATACAGCTGGTCCGGACAATCGTATAAAGCCAGGTGCTGAATTTGGCATCGCCCCTGAAATCCGCCAGGGAGCGATAGGCTTTGACGAATATGTCCTGGCTGATCTCTTCGGCGTCTTCGCGGTTGTCGGTGAAGCGCAGCACCAGGGTGAACACATAGGACTGATACCGCAGGACCAACTGGGCATACAAGGCTTGTTCGCCCTGCAAGACTCTTTTAATAATCTCAGTATCAGTGAGTTCTTTATATGTCACGTCTATAAGACTTACTATGACGCCTGCTGGTTACAGTAAAAGGTACAAAAATAAACCGGCTTTTGGGAAGCCCGGGGTGTAACCTGGGAACAGCTGTCTTAGTCAGAGTAGTTGTAAACTGAATCATCCATCAATAAAAAAAGAATAAAATGGGACCAGATGTAATGGGCGTAGTTTGGCTGATCATCATGACTGTTACTATATGCACCTTGATTTTTGGCTTGCGCTATATGCGTAATAAAGAGAATATGGCGATGATCGAAAAAGGATTGGATCCAAAGCTCAAGCCGGAACGCCCCCGGCCGGCGCCTTTCCGGAGCCTTAAATGGGGCTTGTTATTAGTGGGGGCAGGGCTGGGGCTTTTCCTGGCGTACCTGTTGGATAACACTCTGCTGTATAAAGTAGGTCATTATATCAACAAGTATGACAGCGGCGATTATGAGGTCAATGGCGCCAATGTGAGCATTTATTTCGCGCTGATCGCCATCGGCGGAGGCCTGGGGCTGATCACCTCCTACCGGATCGAGAAGAAGGAACTGCTGGACAAGGAAGATAAGTAGTAAGGTGCAACGGTTGAAGGAGCACAGTTGTCAACTTCGGAAATTGTATATATGAAACGTTCCGGGGTTATGGCTGTGCTCCTTTTTGCTTTCGCAGCTTGTCATAAGAGTGGCCAGGGAACTAGATCTATACCTGTATCTGCATCATATTACGGCCGCTGGCAATGGATCAATTCTTCTTTCGGACCCTCTACAACATATCCCTCCGGTTCAATCGTCGTCCTCGACCTGGAGGCCGGGAACCAGTACCAGGCGACCCTCAACGGCCTGGTCGCTACTTCGGGGACTTTCGGGATCGACTCTTCGGCGAACGGGGTGGTGTTGCAATTCAACAACATTAACCAGCCGGTGGGAAATAACACGAGCGGTCAGTCCGGTGGCGTCAACTTCATCGCTTTCAATTTTCTCAGGATCGGTCAGTTGATACTGTTCCAGTACAACTCCACGAGCACGCCCGGCGATACGCTGTCCCTGCTTCAATATCCGATCACTCCTGAAGCCACGATCAGTTTATTCAAGAGAATGTAAATCCGTCGAACCTGTAAAGATTTTATTTCCCTACTACATCGAGCGCTTTGGCCACAACCGGGTCATAAGCATTGCTGACTTCATAATAGCCTTCTGTCTGCCAGATCTGCCTCGCCAGGAGCGCCTTGATACGATGCTGGAACGTCAGCTTGTCTTTGTCCGGGAGCGGCCGCAGATCGATGGTATCTTTTGCCGCATAGGCGGTCAGGGCATTCCAGACCTTTTCGTCGTCATGAAAGCCGGCGATAAATGCGGCAGGTCCGTTAAAGGGCTGGAAGGATGATAAATGTTGGATATAGTACGTGTAGATGAAACGATTGAGGGTGCCCTTGACATAAAGGGAAGTGATGCTGCGGGAGAAAGTGCTGGTATCGAAGCCGACGAAAATGTCAGGGATGATCCCGCCGCCGCCATAGACCGTCCTTTTCTCCGACCCGAGGGTAGTGAAGGCGGGGCCGGAATGCATGGCGGTGTCGCCGTGTATGACTTCGCCGTCATGGAAACGATTCATCACTTCTTCATCGTAATCTTCGTGCCCTTTGTTATAAGGTTTTTGAATGCTGCGCCCTGTCGGCGTATAATAACGGGCGATGGTAAGCCGCAGGGCAGATCCGTCGGATAACTGATATTGTTCCTGGACCAATCCTTTCCCGAAAGTCCTTCTGCCGATAATGGTAGCCCGGTCCCAGTCCTGCATGGCGCCGGTCAGCACTTCGCTGGCAGAGGCCGTTCCCTCGTCGGTGAGGAGGGCCAGCTTACCTTTTTCGAACAGGCCATCCCGGCGGCAGCGATATTCCATTTTCGGGGAATGGGCGCCTACGGTATAGACGATCAGTTTGTCGCCGTCGAGGAAGTCGTCGGCAATTTCGATGGATTCCTGCAGGATGCCTCCTCCATTGTCTCTCAGATCGAGGACGAGACGTTGGAGGCCCTGGGATTGTAGTTTCATCAGCGCCCGGACGAATTCTGCATGGGTCGTTTCGGAAAATTTATTGATCCGGATGTAGCCGGTCTCTTTATTGATCATGTAAGCCACGTCGACTGAAGGCAGGGGAATGATACCACGGGTGATAGTGATCTCCCGGGGCCGTCCGGCTTCGCCCACCCGCAACAGGGTAACGGTGACCTTACTGGCTCCTGGTCCCCGCAGCATCCGGCGGATCTTGTCGTTGTTGATACCGTTGCCTGCCACTACCGAGTCGCCTACTTTGATGAATTTATCTCCTACCTGAAGGCCTGCCTTGTTACTGGGGCCGCCGGCGAGGACGTTCATGACGTTGACCGTGTCGTCGAAGATCTGGAATTCGACCCCGATGCCCTCGAAATTACCCTGCAGGTCTTCATTTACTTCGGACAGATCTGCCGCAGGGATAAAGAGGGAATGCGGATCGAGGCGTGACAGCATCCCGTCAATGGCATTTTCACCCAGGCTGTCGTTAGAGACTGTGTCGACGTATTTTCTATCGATCAGGTCCATGACTTCCTGCATGGGCGACTGATTCGCGCGCTGAAAAAAGCCGGATGTGCGGATGTTGCCGCGCAAGCGAAAACCGATAACCATTCCCACCACCATTACGATGGCGAATAACAAGGGTAGCCAGACCTGTAATTTTTTCATTCGAACAGAAATTTTAGCGGGGGACGCCCCGAAAGGCTGCAAATTAAGCAATCATATTTAACTTGCAGGCCAAAAGCGGATTAACGGTCCGCGGCCATGACATGAATAAATTAATCGCTGACAGCGGCTCCACCAAATGTGAATGGTGCCTGCTGCATAATGGGAAGAAGAAGCGGGTCGATACCCAGGGTATCAGCCCTTATTTCCTCGATGCGGCCGGTATCGGGCAGGTACTGGACAGGGAATTGCTGCCAGCGCTGAAAAAGATGCCGGTGGACGAGGTGTATTATTACGGCACGGGCTGCAACAACCCGGATAACCGGAAAATCGTTCAAAAGGCCATCCGGCGTGCTTTTCCGGACGCCAGGACCCATGTGACCCATGACCTGATGGGTGCTGCGTTGGCGTTATGCGGGTCGACGAAGGGTATTTCCTGCATCCTGGGAACGGGCAGCAATTCCTGCTATTTCGACGGCAGGAAAATAGTCAAGAACAGTCCCGGGCTTGGATTCGTGCTGGGGGATGAGGGCAGTGGCGCCTACCTGGGTAAAAAGGTGCTGCAATACTATCTTTATAATACTTTTGACGAGGAATTGCGGTATAAGTTCGATGCACGGTATGCGACGACCACCAAGGAGATCCTGGAGCGGGTCTATAAGCAACCGCTGCCTAACCGCTACCTGGCCTCCTTCGCCCTTTTCCTGGGGGAGAACAGGGGACATTATATGATCGAGAACATCATCGAGGACGGGTTGAATGATTTTTTCTTTCAGCATTTGTGCAAGTACCGGGAAAGCTGGAAATTGCCGATACATTTTGTGGGTGGGGTGGCCCATGGATTCCGGGATGTGGTCAGGGAACTATGCGGCACCTATGAATTCGAACTGGGGAGTATCCTGCAGAAGCCGATGGACGGGCTGATAAAATTTCATCAATAATTATCGTATGACTTTTGATAAAGTGACCGAAGGGGAAAGCCACTATCATCATCTGGAACAGATGAGCATTGAGGATATACTGACCGGTATTAACAGGGAGGACAAGACTGTGGCGGATGCAGTGGAGAAGGCGATCCCGCAGATCGGGCCATTGGTGGCGGAGATCGCGGACAAGATGCTGGCGGGGGGAAGGCTGTTCTATATTGGTGCCGGCACCAGCGGCAGATTGGGGGTGTTGGATGCCAGCGAGATCCCGCCGACCTACGGATTGCCTTTCGATCTGGTCATTGGGGTGATCGCGGGTGGTGAAAAGGCGATCCGCCAACCGGTGGAAAATGCTGAAGATGATACGCGGCAGGGATGGCTGGATCTGTTGTCCTACGATGTATCGGGAAGGGATATTGTGGTGGGGATTGCCGCGAGCGGCGGGACGCCTTATGTGTTCGGGGCGCTGGCTTCCTGCCGTGAAAGGGGTATTCCGACGGGGTGTATCGTCTGCAATCCGGGCAGTCCGGTAGCGGCAGAGGCAGACTTTCCCGTGGAGGTGATCGTAGGGCCCGAGTTCATAACGGGCAGTACCCGGATGAAGAGCGGTACGGCGCAGAAACTGGTATTGAATATGCTGTCCACTGCGGTGATGATCCGCATCGGGCGGGTCCAGGACAATAAAATGGTGAATATGCAGCTGACGAACAGTAAATTGGTGGACCGGGGAACCAGGATGGTGATGGAAGGCACCGGGCTGCAGGATTATGAGCGGGCCCGGGAATTGTTGTTGAAATCGGGCAGCGTTAAAAAGGCGGTGGATGCCGCGGCCGAATAAGCCGCCAGGCAAGCGGCTCAATAGAGATAATTTATGCACGAGATAGAACCTTTTTACAATTGGCGTCACTTGTATGTGAGCGAGGAAGATGAGCGATCGCCTTTCTATGGGAGGATCTATTCGGAATTCGAGTTTACCCAGACGATCTATAACTATTATATCCATCCGCAATGGGATGAGTTCGGGTCCCGGACCCTTTACATGAAGGTATTGCTGGCTGATTATGAGGAGCACTACGCGGTGATAGAGTTGTTCGGGGAATGGAACGATGCGATCGAGAACGACATTATGTTCCTGAAGCGGGAGGTGACGGATAAATTTTTCGAATCCGGTATTACGAAGTTCATCCTCATCGCGGAGAATGTCCTTAATTTTCATAGCGGCGATAAGGATTATTATGAAGAATGGTTCGAGGAAGTGACCGATGCGGGGGGATGGATTGCCTGCCTTAACATGCCTGAGCAGACACAGTATGATTTCAGGAAGGCCAAGCTGAACCGGTATATCGAGCTGATCGAGCTGGAGAACTGGCGGACCTACAAGCCTTTTCACCTCTTCACGCTCATCGATCAGCAGATCAATAACAGGTTGGAATAGGGATGGGGCGCAGGCGCGGCGCAGACAGCGGCCGCCGCCAAAAATAAATTTTGTTTTTCCAGAGAAGTCCCTAATTTTGGTACACTAATATGAACACAACGAAGGCATACCGTTATTTTTTCTTTTATTTTTATTTCTACTTTACCAGTAGACCGGGATTGCTTTTGTTAACAAGTAAATAAACTAAAAGATTAACATAAAGAGTCCCGGTCAAAAGCCGGGACTTTTGCATTTTAGGAGCCCCCAGGCCGAAATGCGACAAACACATGGGCATTATGCGCAAACCACCAGAACAGGCAAAGAGCAGTACGAGAGTATCCATTCAGGGNNTGATCACATGCGGAACATTCAGGGAACTGGTGCGGGTGGCATCCAGCAAGCGGGAGGCCGAAGGCGGGGTGATGGCCATTGAAAATTCCATCGCGGGCAGTATCCTGCCGAACTACAATCTGTTGCAGCAAAGTGACCTGCGGGTGGTGGGGGAGATCTATCTCCAGATCAGTCAGAACCTGTTAGTGAACCCGGGGGTGAAGCTGGAAGATATCCGGGAGGTGCATTCTCATCATATGGCCTTATTACAATGTATTGATTTTTTGGAGCGGCACCCCGGCTGGAAATTAGTGGAAACGGAAGACACGGCATTGAGCGCGAAGCATCTGGCGCAGCATCATGGCCGACATACGGCAGCTATCGCCAGCAAGCTGGCGGCTCAGCTTTTCGGACTTTGTGTGCTGGCGCCGGATATTCAAACCATGAAGAACAACTATACCCGGTTCCTTATTCTGCAACGGGCAGATAGTGCGGTGGTCGTGGAGCGACCTGACAAGGCATCAGTCAATTTCCATACCGATCATTCGCGGGGGAGCCTGGCGCGGGTGCTGACGACGATTGCGGACGGGGGGATCAATCTGAGCAAGCTGCAGTCCTTTCCTATACCGGGCAGTGAATGGGAATATTCTTTTCACGCGGACATGGAATTCGAGGACCTCGTGCAGTTTGAGCGGGTCATCGAGGCGATGCGGCCGGTGACGGCGGAACTGAAGATCTATGGTATTTATAAAAAAGGCAGAACAGTATGAAGACATCCAAAAGACTGGAAGGTATCGGTGAGTACTATTTCTCGCAAAAGCTGAGGGAGATCGATGAATTGAACCGGCAGGGCAAGAATATCATCAACCTGGGCATCGGCAGTCCGGACAGACCGCCGCATCCGGATGTGATACGGGTGCTGCAGGAAGAGAGCGCAAAGCCCAACGTGCATGCGTATCAATCTTACAAGGGGTCGCCCGTGCTTCGGCAGGCGGTTGCGGCATGGTACCGGCAATGGTATGGCGTGGAGCTGGACCCGGATACGGAGATCCTGCCGCTGATCGGGTCTAAGGAGGGGATCATGCATATCTGTATGACCTACCTGGATGAGGGTGACGGTGCGTTGGTGCCGAATCCGGGATATCCGACCTACAGGAGTGCGGTCAAGCTGGCAGGGGGGCGCTGTATTGACTATAGCCTGAGCGGTGATAAGGGCTGGAAGCCGGATTTTGAGGAGTTAGAGCGATTGGTGGGGGCGGGTGCGGCCGGTTCTATGGGAGCGGGAGGCGGCCGGATCAAGCTGATGTGGGTGAATTATCCGCATATGCCGACCGGTCAGCTGCCGGACGTGGCATTGTTTGAGAAGCTGGTGGCGTTTGGACGGAAGCATGATATTTTGATCTGTCATGATAATCCATACAGCTTCATTTTAAATGACAGTCCGATGAGTCTGCTGTCGGTACCGGGGGCGAAAGATGTGGTGATTGAGCTGAATTCGCTGAGCAAGTCGCAGAATATGGCCGGCTGGCGGGTAGGTACGCTGGTGGGGGCGAAGCAAAGGATCGACGAGGTATTACGGTTCAAGAGCAATATGGATAGCGGGATGTTCCTGCCGGTGCAGCTGGCGGCGGCCAAGGCGCTGTCACTGGGCAAGGATTGGTATGACAGCGTGAATGCCGTCTACCGGGCC
>PMUF01000255.1:0-641 GCA_003167015.1 Chitinophagaceae bacterium
TCGACGGGTTGTTTCTGGATCAGTATGAATAAGGGACTTTGCCGTTGGGACCGGGCGCATCAGCAGATACAACATTTCTCGGTAGCGGATGGGCTGCAGGCGAATGAATTCAAGGAGCAGGCCTATTGCAGCACCCGTTCGGGGCTGCTGTATTTCGGGGGCATCAACGGGTTCAACGTCGTCTCGCCTGAGCATATACCATACGATCATTTCGATCCGCCGCTGGTGATGACCAATTTCCAGGTCTTCAACCAGGAGGTGCCGATTGGGACCGGTAAGAATGGGTTGTCGCCGTTGAGTGCCGACATTTCGGAAACGAATCAAATCAGTCTGCCTTATAGCAGTACCGTCATATCGTTCACTTTTGCCTCCCTCAACTATACTGACGCGTCGAAGAAGCGGTATGCATATATGCTGGAGGGCTTTGACAAGGATTGGAACTATGTAAGGTTGAGGCGGTCGGTAACCTATACTAACCTGGACCCCGGCCATTATATCCTGCGGGTAAAAGGGTATAACAACGATGGGGAGTGGTCGAGCAAGATGCTTGTCCTCCGATTGGAGATCAGACCGGCGTTTTGGATGACGACATGGTTTCGTTCACTGCTGGTCCTTTTCATTATCGGGAGCATCATCGCCTT
>PMUF01000255.1:732-6451 GCA_003167015.1 Chitinophagaceae bacterium
AGATCCGGACGCCGATGAACGGTGTCATCGGCATGTCGTCATTGCTGGAGAAAACGGATCTGACGCAGCAGCAGCGGGAATACAATGCCACGATCCTC
The DNA here is from genome assembly GCA_003167015.1 of Chitinophagaceae bacterium. Classification (GTDB taxonomy): domain Bacteria; phylum Bacteroidota; class Bacteroidia; order Chitinophagales; family Chitinophagaceae; genus Puia. Next base: position 831 of record PMUF01000255.1, read on the forward strand.
AGTTGCGGGGAAAGCCTGCTGAGTGTGCTGAATGATATATTGGATTATTCGAAGATCGATTCGGGGAAGATGGAAATTGAGCAAGAGGATTTCGATCTGCGGGAGTGCCTCAGCGGGGTGCTGGACTTATTTTACGAAAAGGCGGCGCAGTCCGGTCTGCGGCTGCTGTGTTGGATCGAAACGGATGTCCCGCCGCAGATTGTCGGCGACGCCTTGCGATTACGGCAGGTGCTGATCAACCTGGTGAGCAACGCGATAAAATTCACTCATGAGGGGGAGATCTTTGTGGGGGTGAGCGTATTGAAAAAAGATGCCGGGGGGGCTATCGATCTGGCGTTCGAAGTACGGGATACGGGGATAGGGATAGCGGCGGAGAAGATCAGCGTCCTGTTCAAGTCCTTCTCGCAGGTAGATTCTTCGACAACGCGTAAATATGGAGGGACGGGGCTTGGGTTGGCGATCAGCGAGAAGCTGGTGTCGCTGATGGGTGGGAAGATATCGGTGCAAAGCCGGGTAGGGGAAGGCACGTTGTTCACCTTCACGATCCGGACAAAGGTTGGTGAGTACAATCCGGCTGTGGTGAAAAAAGAGCAAAGGGTCATGGATAAAGGTTTTGCGAGTGACTTTCCGTTCAGGATCATGGTGGCGGAGGACAATCAAATCAATCAGCAGTTGATCCTGCATATCCTGGGTAATCTGGGCTATGGGCCGGACTGTGTGGATAATGGGGAGCAGGCGGTGGCTGCGCCGGGGGAATACGACCTCATCCTGATGGATATACAGATGCCGGAGATGGACGGGTTGGAAGCCACGCGGCTGATCCGTCGCCGTCCCGGGCGGCAGCCTATCATTATAGCGTTGACGGCCAATGCCATGCGAGGGGATAAAGAAGATTGTCTGGAGGCGGGCATGGATGATTATATCAGTAAGCCGGTGCGGCTGGATGAACTGATGGAGTTGTTGGAGAAATGGTCGGTGCGGCGGTCGGCAGCGCCTACACTTTTCGGTGGAGGGAGGACTCGCGGATGATCAGTTCGGACCGGATGATGATCGTGTCGGTGGTGCGGGCGGAGGAGAGGCCGGCCAACTGATCGAGCAGGCTGCGGGCTGCCTGTTCGCCCACTTCTTCGCCGGGATAATTAATGGTCGTCAGCTTTGGCTGGATGATCCTCGAGATGGCCTCATTGTTAAAACCTACTATAGCGATGTCTTCGGGTACCCGGAGGCCACCTTCTTTCAATGTTTGCAGGAATACGGCGGCAAAAAAGTCATTGGTCGCGAAGACCCCATCGGGGCGGGGAGTCATGTTGAGTACCTGGCGGGCGGCGCGGATGGCGGCAGCTTCGCTGAGGTCGTTGACCATCAGCAGGTCAGGGTCGAATGTCAGCCCGTAATCGGCCAGCGCCTGCTGATATCCTTTCAAGCGACCGGCATAGACGTTACGGCCCAGGTTAGCCGTGATATGTACGATCCGGCGACAGCCCTGAGCGGCGAGGTGGGCGGTGGCCTCATAACCTGCCTTTACATTATCGATAATTACCCGGGTGCCGTAGGGAAAGTCTTCCACGCGGTCGAAAAAAACCATGGGTATTCCTTTTTGTACGAAGGGGTCGAAGTGGTCCATATCCTTCGTGTCGAATGCGAGGGAGGCAATGAGTCCGTCCACTCTTTTATGAAAAAGGTTGTGGGCGTTGGAGGTTTCTTTCCGGTAAGTCTCGGATGAGTGGCCGATGATCAGGTCGTAGCTGGCTTCGGTGGTGATTTTTTCTATTCCGGCGAGAACGGAGCTAATGAATTGGCTTTTCAGTTCATGGACAATGATCCCGATGGTGTGGGTCTTCTGCATGCGGAGGTTGCTGGCGAAACTGTTGGAGCGGTACCCCATTTCTTTAGCGGCGTCCATGATCCGCTTGCGGGTCTTGATATTAATAGCGGGATGATCTTTCAGTCCCCTGCTGACTGTGGCGGGCGAGAGGCTGAGTACCCTGGCCAGGTCATAAATCGTGATATCTTTTTTTCCCGTCATAAATAGTTAGCCATTAATGTGTAAAAATAACAATTTTAAAAAATATAATGCAATCGGTTACAATTTCAAAAAAGGTCCTATATTTAGGAGCTTAAAATTTTGTTTGCCATGTTGTTATTAGGGATCGATCTGGGCACTTCTTCTATCAAAGTATCTGTAGTCGACGCGGCTACGTTGGCCGTGCTGGCCAGCGCACAGTATCCCGACAGTGAGGCTGCCATTATATCCAGGCATCCCGGTTGGGCGGAGCAATCACCGGAAACATGGTGGGAATATGTACAGCAGGCTATCCGTAAGGTGCATGCGACGAAGGCATATGATCCGGCGGACATTGCGGCGATCGGCATTGCCTATCAGATGCATGGGTTGGTGCTGCTGGACAAGGACCAGCGGGTGCTGCGGGACAGCATCATCTGGTGTGACAGCCGGGCGGTACCTTATGGGGACCGGGCGTTTGCCGCTATTGGCGAGCAGCGGAGCCTGGAGCGGCTGTTGAATTCTCCCGGTAATTTTACTGCGGCCAAGCTGGCCTGGGTGAAGGAACAGGAGCCGGCGATCTATGGCAGGATCGACAAGGTGATGTTACCGGGTGATTTTATCGCCGTGCGGTTGACGGGGCAGGCGACGACGCATATTTCGGCTTTATCGGAGGGTATCTTCTGGGATTTCAAGGCTGATGCGTTGTCTGAAGATGTCTTTCAGACTTTTGGGTTCGATAAACGATTCATTCCTGCGATCAAGCCTTTGTTTGGCACGCATGGGGGTGTCACGGCGGATGTGGCGAAGGCGCTGCAGTTGAAAAAGGGAATACCTGTGACGTACAAAGCGGGCGATCAGCCCAATAACGCTCTGTCTTTAAATGTGCTGGAACCTGGTGAGGTAGCGGCTACGGCGGGCACGTCGGGGGTGATCTATGGGGTGAGCGACCAACTGACGTATGATCCGGGATCGCGGGTGAATAGTTTTGCGCACGTGAATTATACGCCGGAGGCGCGGCGGATCGGGGTGCTGTTGTGTATCAACGGGACGGGGATCATGAACCGGTGGATAAAAGATTTAATTAAAGGTAGTGATTACAACAGTTTGAATGCGGAGGCGATGAAGATTGGTCCGGGGAGTGCGGGGTTGACGGTACTGCCGTTCGGGAATGGGGCAGAGCGGATCTTTTACAATCGTATTATCGGCGCGCAGCTGCTGGATATCGATCTTAACGTGCATGGACCGGCGCATTTGTACCGGGCGGGGCAGGAAGGGATCGCGTTCAGCTTCCGCTATGGGCTGGACATCATGCGGGAGAATGGGATGAATCCTGCCGTCATCCGGGCGGGGAAGACGAATATGTTCCTGAGCCCTGTCTTTACGGAGGCGTTTGTGAATGCGACGAATGTACCGGTTGAGTTGTATAACAGCGACGGCAGTGTCGGGGCGGCGTTGGGTGCGGGTATCGGCGCCGGTATTTTCACCGATGCGAAAGAGGCTTTTGCCGGGCTGAAGCCGGTGGGGAGGGTGGAGCCGACGAAGGGAGGTGAGTATGAGGAGTTGTATGGGCGGTGGAGAGGGGCGTTGGGGAAATTTTTATAATCTTTTAAAAAATAAGCTATGCCAGTTATTATTGTACAGAAGTAATTTTTCAAAGGGATCGGGCACATCAAGTATGAGGGGGTGGGGACGGATAATACGCTCGCCTATCGTTGGTACGATGCGGATAAGGTAGTTGCCGGTAAGCCCATGAAAGAGCATTTGCGATTTGCCGTTGCGTATTGGCATTCGTTTGTCGGTAACGGCGCAGATCCTTTCGGGGAGCCGACACATTTGTATCCTTGGAATGAGAAGGCGGACCCGATTGGGCGGGCGAAGGACAAAATGGATGCGGCATTCGAATTCATCACGAAACTGGACCTGCCTTTCTATTGTTTTCATGATGTGGATGTCGTCGATTATACCAATGATGTTGCCGACAATGAAAAGCGGCTGCAGACCCTGACGGATTATGCGAAAGAAAAGCAGGCGGCCAGCGGGGTGAAGCTGTTGTGGGGAACGGCCAATCTCTTCTCCAATCGCCGATATATGAATGGCGCGGCGACTAATCCGGATTTTCATGTGCTGGCGCATGCCGGCGCACAGGTGAAGGCGGCGCTGGATGCCACGATAGCCCTTGGAGGACAGAATTACGTGTTCTGGGGAGGCCGGGAAGGGTATATGAGCCTGCTCAATACCAATATGAAGCGGGAACAGGAACATCTCGCCCGATTCCTGCATACGGCCAAAGATTATGCACGCAAGCAGGGGTTCAAGGGAACCTTTTTTATCGAGCCTAAGCCTTGTGAGCCGACGAAGCACCAGTACGACTACGACAGTGCGACGGTGATCGGTTTTCTCCGTCAATATGATCTGCTGAAGGACTTCAAGCTGAATGTAGAGGTCAACCATGCCACGCTGGCCGGTCACACCTTCACCCACGAGCTGCAAGTGGCAGTCGATGCGGGGGTGCTGGGTTCGATGGATGCCAACCGTGGAGACTATCAGAACGGCTGGGATACCGATCAGTTCCCGAACAATATCTACGAGCTGGTGGAGGCGATGCTGATCATACTGGAGGGCGGCGGCTTTCAGGGCGGCGGCATCAACTTCGACGCCAAGCGGCGGCGTAATTCCACTGATGCGGAAGACCTTTTCCATGCGCATATCGGCGGCATCGATACGTTTGCCCGGGCGCTGCTGGTGGCCGACACCATATTGCAAAAATCTGAATATTGGAAGATCAGGACGGAACGCTATGCGAGCTTCGACGGCGGACAGGGGGCGGCGTTCGAGAAGGGCGGCCTGAGCCTTACGGACCTGCGGGATTATGCGATTGCTAACGGAGAGCCCAAAGTCATCAGCGGGCGCCAGGAATACCTGGAGAACCTGATCAACCGGTATATTTGACATTTAATTAAAATTGACAGATAACATCTGTCAATTTTTGCTACTTTTAGCCATAACTAACTTATCGCTACCATATGCAAATGTTACAACCGCTGGATTATGTAGTATTCTTCATCTACTTTGTGATCGTTGCCTGTTATGGGCTGTGGATCTATAACCGAAAGAAGGCTAAGCAAACCAATTCGAAAGATTATTTCCTGGCGGAGGGGTCGCTGACCTGGTGGGCCATCGGGGCGTCCCTGATTGCCTCCAACATTTCCGCTGAGCAGATGATCGGAATGAGCGGCTCAGGATTTCGGCTGGGGCTGGCCATTTCGACGTATGAGTGGATGGCGGCTGCGACGTTGGTGATTGTTGCTGTCTTCTTTATCCCGGTCTACCTGAAGAATAAGATCTACACGATGCCGCAGTTCCTGAATCAGCGGTATAACGGAACCGTCGCCATGATCATGGCGATCTTCTGGCTGGCGTTGTACATTGTGGTCAACCTGATGTCGATCCTGTACCTGGGCGCGCTGGCGGTCAGCAGCATTTCGGGCATCAGCGTCTATACCTGTATCGCATTGCTGGCGGTGTTTGCGGTCGTGATCACGCTGGGCGGGATGAAGGTGATCGGGTATACGGATGTGATCCAGGTGTTCTTTCTGATCCTGGGCGGGCTGGTGGC
>PMUF01000577.1 GCA_003167015.1 Chitinophagaceae bacterium
CATGGCTCATGGTGGCCAGGAAGATGCTTTTGGCACGATTGGCCTGTTCGGCTTCATGGCGGGCGATCTCGGCATTCCGGAGAGCCTCTTCCAGGGCGTCAGCGTTGCGCCGTCGTTCCTGCAGCACTTCCGCCTCCCGTTGGAGATTGCCCATCTGCACGCTCTGCATGATCTGGACCTCACCGGATTTTCTCAACTGGTAAGCCCACAGCCCGCAGATGAAGACGATAATGCTGGCCAGGACGATATGGATGATGAAGGTCTGCAGGTCCAGGTAATCCAGCCGGCTAAAATAGATCGTGGCATCCCCGCTGTATTGCAGGTAGTTGAAAACGGAATGGTGAAGGACGATGAATATCAGCAGGGGGATCTGCAACCGCCAGTTCTGATAGGTGATGAGGATGGCGCAGGCAATGAAGGCGATGAAGTGCATCTCGAACAGCCCGTGCATCTGGTAGATATACTGTGCCATGAACAGGCCCAGGACTACGCTAAGCACGTATTGATACAGATCGGAATTCGGGAGCGCCAGCTTGACGGAATAGTAGGCGAGGAGAGCAAGACTACCTACGCCGATGGCAATGGTCCAGGTATCGAAGTAGTGGGCGAGGAAAAGCCCGATAATAAAGAAGCCGCCCAGGAAGTAATTCATGAGTTTGTCCGACCGTCGTTTGACCTCATTGCGGAAGAAGGTTGTCTGGGCCTGCAGGTCGGTGAGGGTTGCAGACGGGTGGGGGGTGGAAGCTGTCAGACCCGGGACTGGAGAGGATAGTAGTGTATGACTCATTGACGACAGGTAGGTAATTGGCAGCCATAGGCCCGAAAGGCCATGGGGCTTAAGGTCAGTGAATAATTGTGATGCAGGAAGCTATCCAGAGCCTGGCGGGCAAACCCCGTTCTTTCGTCGCTGCAGTAACGGCTGCGGTTATAGTTGCCGCGATAAAACAATCGTCCGTCCGCGCCGATGAGTACTGCCTGCGGCGTGGAATAGACTCCACAGGCTGCAGCTATTGCGGAGTCCGACAAAACGGGAATGGGATAGGGCAGATCGAATTTAGCCTGTAGCTGTGCAGCCGTATATTTTTCAGGGCTCATCACCACGATGGCAAAGGATACCTGCTGCCCGTATTGCTGAACAAGCGCCCTGAACTGGGGCATGTTAAACCGGCTGCAGGGGCATGCAGGATTGAAAAAATGCAGAAAAAGAGGCTTATCGGCCGTCACTGCCGACTGCGCGGATGCCGGCAACACGATAGAGGCACCCCGGGGGACGTCGTGATAGTTCGATGGAATGGGCGTTGGCAGACTATACTTCCAGGCCGTCTGCCAGAAGATCGTCCCAATCAGACCGGCGAGCAGCAGCAGCCAGCCGGTAACGAGCTTATTTCTCACGGATTTATTGGATAAAAAGGCCATATAGGAATCTGAATATAGGGATGCGACAATTATATATAGAGGATCCATAACGGCTAAACTCTCGATTTTATTAAGTGGAAATTCTTATCTTTTTGGTAAACCCGCTCATAAAAAGGTGAGTAAGTAGACAGACTTGTCTATTCGGTTTTGGGTCCTTATCTTTGCCCCATGCGGGAAACGGGGGTAAAAGACAGGATCCTGGAGACGGCGTCGCGGCTGTTTTACGACCAGGGATATAACCAGACGGGGATCAACCAGATCATCGATGAGGCAGATATTGCCAGGGCGTCCCTTTACCATCATTTTCCATCGAAGACGGACTTGTTGCTGGCCTATCTGGACAGGACCCATGAGCTTTGGTTCGGGGAGCTGGAGACTTATATGCAGCCTATTGCCGGTGCACGGGAGAGGCTGCTGGCCTTATTCGACTTCCGGGTCAGACGGCAGCTGAAATTAAAATACAAGGGATGTCATTTCAATAAGATCGTTGCTGAAACCTGCGAGGATCAGCAGGTATTCGACCGGGTACGGGCTCATAAGGACCGGTTCCGGAGATATATTCATGACCTGGTCCGGCAGACGGATCATCGGAAGTTGTTGGATGATGAGACGCTGACGGAAACGTTGTTTTTGTTGTTGGAGGGGGCGATTGCGATGGGAGCGATGTACCGCAGTCCGGACTATGTCGAGAAGGCAAAGCGGATTGCCGGCTCTTTCCTGTAGCCGGTTCAAATTTGCTTCAAAGTGTTAGGCTAATCTTGTCCATATTTTTCAGCGAGACTTGCATTTTTTGACGGTTGCCTGCCCATAAGATCAATCACTACTTCTTCTTTTAATTACAGTGTATGAAATTGATTCTATTTGCCTTGCGCAAACCAATTACAATTTTAGTTGTAGTTGCCGCTCTCTTCTTTTTTGGTATCAGGGCCCTCAATACGATCAAGATAGATATCTTCCCCAAACTGGATCTTCCGGTACTGTATATAGCGAATCCCTATGGAGGGTTCACGCCGACGCAGATGGAGACTTTCTTTGCCAAACAGTACATCAACGTATTGTTGTATGTTAATGGCATTAAAAGTATAGAAACCAAGAATGTACAAGGGTTGACGCTTATTAAGCTGAACTTCTATCCCGGTACGAATATGGCGCAGGCCGTCGCCGAGGTCAGCGCTGTCAGCAACCGGGCGCAGGCGCTTTTTCCGTCCGGGTCCAATCCGCCTTTTATCATCCGGTTCGATGCGTCGACCTTGCCGGTCGGTGAGTTGGTGCTTAGCAGTGATAAGAGAAGCAATAATGAACTGGCCGATCTGGCCTTTCAATATGTCCGGGCATCCTTCACTGCTATTCCCGGGTTGTTGTCGGCTCCGCCTTTCGGCGGCAATGTCCGTACGGTCGTGATCAAGGCTGATCCGGAGTTATTGCGGGCGCACAATTTGACGCCCGACCAGCTGGTGGCGGCCATGAGGATCAATAACCAGTCTTCACCCAGCGGCAATGTAAGGATCGGCGACAAGAACTATATCACCCCTGTCAACACGACGATCCATGCGGTGAAGGATTTTGCCAATATCCCGCTATACACTGGCGGGGTCCAGAACCTTTACCTGAGAGATGTCGCTACCGTGGAAGATGGTGCGGACATTACGGTGGGGTACGCGTTAGTGAATGGGAAAAGGTCCGTCTATCTGAGTATTGCCAAGAATGCCGACGCCTCCACCTGGGAGGTGGTGAAGCGGCTGAAGGCGGAGATCCCGAAAATGCAGGCTCTTCTGCCGGAGGATGTCAAACTGACCTATGCTTTCGACCAGTCCGTGTATGTCATCAATTCCGTCAAAAGCCTTATTTCGGAGGGGGCCATCGGCGCCATCCTGACGGGGTTGATGGTGCTGTTGTTTCTGGGCGATCTTCGGGGAGCGCTGATTGTGATCATGACCATTCCGACGTCTATTATTGCCGGCATCCTGTTCCTCAATCTATTCGGGCAGACGATCAATATCATGACGCTGAGCGGGCTGGCGCTGGCCATCGGTATCCTGGTGGATGAGAGCACCGTGACGATAGAGAATATCCATCAGCACCTGGACATGGGCAAACCTAAGCGGTTGGCGATATGGGATGCGTGTAAAGAGATTGCTTTTCCAAAGCTGCTGATATTGTTTTGTATTTTGGCAGTGTTCGCTCCCGCCTTTACGATGGGTGGGATACCGGGTTCGTTGTTCCTGCCGTTGGCGCTGGCCATCGGGTTCAGCATGATCGTCAGTTACTTTCTTGCGCAGACCTTTGTGCCTGTCATGGCGAACTGGATCATGAAAGTGCATAAGGCTAAGGCGCCTGAGGTTGCGGCCGGGGCCGGCGTTTCTGGCGAGGGGACTGGCGCTGCCGGGGCTGGCCATGCGGTTGCGCACGATTCAACGGAAGAAAAGGAGAGGTTACTGTTACAAGGTCACGGCAAGGATGGCAAAATGACCTTTTTCGATAAGGTGAGGGCCCGCTTTCTCAGCTTTATAGACAGGATCATGCCGTATCGCAAGCCTATTGTGGTGCTGTATCTTGTTCTTACCACCGGGATAGCCTTTCTGCTGTTGCGCCATATAGGCAAGGACGTGCTGCCCAAGGTGAATGGCGGCCAGTTCCAGGTACGGATCCGGGCTCCTGAAGGTACCCGTATCGAACGGACGGAAGAAAAGACGCTGACGACCATCGGCATTGTCAAAGACATCGTGGGTCCTTCCAATGTATTCATCACCTCAGCCTATATCGGCCAGCATCCATCTCTGTTCTCCGTCAACCCGATCTATCTGTGGATGGCCGGTCCGCAAGAGGCTGTGTTGCAGGTGGCGCTGGACGAGCATTACAAGACCAACCTTGATGATCTCAAAGAAAAGATCAGGGCCAGGGCAGCTCAGCAGATGCCGGATGTACGGCTTTCCTTCGAGCCCATCGAGCTGACCGATAAGATCCTCAGCCAGGGGTCGCCGACGCCGGTGGAAGTGCGGTTTTCCGGGAGAATTAAAAAGAACAACGAGATCTATGCCGCCAAGCTGATGGAAAAGCTCCGCGAGATACCTTATCTGCGGGATATCCAGCTGGGGCAGTCGAATAAGTACCCGTCCGTCGATATTGAAGTAGACCGTATCCGGGCGGCCCAGCTGGGTGTGACGATAGACGACGTATCCCGGTCGATCGTAGCCTCCACTTCCTCTTCGCGGTATACGGAAAAGAATATCTGGATAGACGAGAATAGCAACAACAGCTATAACGTACAGGTACAGGTACCGGAGAACAAGATGAAAAGTGTGGCCGACATCGGGGAAATTCCATTGCTGAAGAATGCCGACCGGCCAGTGCTGGGCGACGTGGCGACGATAACGCCGGATACGACCTACGGCGAGAATGACGATCTTGGGGCCATCCCTGTGCTGTCCGTTACCGCCAACCTGTATAACAAAGACCTCGGCGCTGCCTCCGTCGATGTGCAAAAGGCCATCGCCGCGCTGGGCCCTCTGCCCCGGGGACTGACAGTGGAACCTATCGGGATGACGCAGACGCTGACGGAAACGCTGGACAGTCTGCAGAGCGGGTTGCTGGTGGCCATTATCGTCATCTTCCTCATGCTGGCTGCCAATTTCCAGTCCTTCAAAGTATCGGCAGTCGTGCTGGCTACAGTGCCGGCCGTTATCCTGGGGTCGCTGGTGCTGCTGGTGGTGACGGGGTCCACGCTGAACCTCCAATCCTATATGGGGATCATCATGTCGGTGGGGGTGTCCATTTCCAATGCGGTGCTGTTGATCACCAATGCCGAGCAGTTGCGGCTGCACAATGGGGATGCGCTGAAGTCTGCGCGGGAGGCAGCGGCGTTGAGGTTGCGGCCGATCATGATGACGGCCATGGCGATGGTGGTGGGGATGATACCGATGGCCAGCGGGCTGGGAGAGGCGGGGGATCAATCGGCTCCGTTAGGGAGGGCAGTCGTTGGTGGGCTGATCGCTTCGACGTTCGCCGCGTTGTTCATTTTACCGTTGACGTTTGCGTGGGGACAGGGGAAAGCCAGTATCAAGTCAGTTTCGCTGGAGGCGGATGATGAGGAGAGCAGGGCGTATTTGGCGGCGGGGTAATTGATCTGCAAAACGCCCCGCAGCCCATATTTTCCGCAGGATAGATTGAACGGTTATGGACACGAGGGTGTATCGAAAACGGGCAGTCAAGCTGTTAAAAATGTTTGTTTCTGATTGATTTACAGTTATTTGGCAATCTGGCATTTTTATGGTTCCGCTTGCTTATTACGCTGAATGAACGTAACGAGCTCAGTGGTAATGTACTGGTAGCTACCGAAGGCAACGTACTCTACAAACACTCGTTTGGGTATGCTAATGTTGCCCATAAAACATTGAACACCGATTCATCGACATTTATTTTAGCCTCGCTGGCGAAACCGTTTACGGCAGTCGCGATATTGCAATTGAAAGAAAAAGGGAAACTGAAACTGGACGATGCAGCCTCAAAATATCTGCTCGATTTTCCCTATACTCATATCACGATCCGACAATTATTGTCCCATACATCGGGTTTAACCGACCTTCAAATCTTTGAAGGTCCTTACCGAGCAGATACCAATAAGATATTTTCAAACGCTGATATTATTCCGGCAATAAGAGCCGATAAAAATGCTTTGATCGCCCAACCCGGCGAAAAATATAGTTACTCCAATACAGGGTTTGGCATCCTGGTACTGATCGTCGAAAAAATTGCCGGTGTTCCCTTTCAGGATTATCTCAGAAAACAGGTCTTTGCGCCTGCAAAAATGGACCATACCTATATCAATTCAAGGCTGATCGATCAAAATCCCGGAGACCGGAACCGGACTCAAAATTATGATTTCCTCAGTTATGCACCCGACAGGCTTTTGGTGGCCGATTCGATGAAAAAACATAAAATAGAGCTGATCAACCTCAGCGGCATCCTCGGGCCTGACGCCGTTATAAGCACCACCGGGGATTTGCTGCGTTTTGACCAGGCGCTTTATGGCTCAAAACTACTTAGGCAGTCAACTTTGCAAGAAGCCTTTACACCAGTCAAACTGAATAACGGTCAGGATGCCACAGGTGGTTGGGGAAAAATAGCGTGGTACAGCGGTCTCGGCTGGATGATCTTACGTGACAGTACCGATGGGAAAATTGTTTTTCATCCCGGCGGGGACGCAGGGGCGGTTACCATACTTTTAAGAAATCTTACCCGTCACCAAACCGTTATCGTTCTGGATAATGTGACCCACCGGGGGGTTCACAGCTATGCGGAAGTTTTATTATTAAGCGGCAAAAATGAGGAGGCGATTGCTATGTACCAGCTATCGGTTAAAATGAACCCTGGCAATGAGGGTGCAAAAAAAGTATTAAGACAGTTAGAAAATAAAAATTAGTCAATTTAACACTAAGTGTTTACACGTTACAGCGGACTTTATTATATAGGTCCCCTCCTATGTTTTTAACCGCCAGCACGATACTGTTGGTATATTCCTTGTCCTGGAATTTAATGTCGGCATCCTGGCCGGCGACTTCGGCACTAACATAACTATTACGATACGGAACCATTGACAGCTGGGTTTCTCCACCAGGCCAGCAGATGGCGAATGGTGAAAGAAGCCGAATTCGTCAGCTTAGTACTTTATAAGAATTCAATCCTTACTGGAGTATCAGCAGAGCATGAAGTAAAAACGGCGTATAGGCCACCTAGTGGCCATATGCAAGTTTTTCGGGCTTTAAAATCCCGATTCTCCATCTCATGGAAGATAAAAGAAAGCCCAGCATTATGCTGGGCGAAATCATCAAATTATTGGTGATTATTAAGCTGATGTTAACTATCCTTCATTTACTGAAGTGGTAGTAAAAAAGTCGGAGTCTCCAACTCCGGCTTTCTCAAAGTAAAGGTACAAATTTTTACAATTTTCAAGAAATAAAATTGGTTTTTTTAGACCGCAGTAGCCGATAAGGGGGAGAGTGTGATATTACTCCGGTTAGAATGAGTGGGTGGCCGGCACGGATCATGGGTTTGATTCCGTATTTTCCGGGTATGAAAAAACCACTAACGATTGCTTTTGCGCTTTTAGCGCTGCTGTGGATGAAGGTTGGAGCCCAGACACCTCCGCCGGCCGAAAAATATCCCGTTGACTCCGCCTCGGTCGAGCACGCGGGCGTGCCGAAGGGGGAACTGATCAAATGCAGCTTCGATCATTCCACCATCTTTCCGGGCACGCATCGTGACTATTGGATCTATATTCCCGCACAATACCGGCCCGATCATCCGCCTTGCGTCTATGTCAACCAGGACGGTATCCAGTGGAGGGCGCCCACCGTATTCGATAACCTCATCAACAGCGGAGAGATGCCGGTGACCATCGGCGTATTCGTCACACCGGGCAGGGTCATGGCGGTCGATACCGGCGCTGCCCTTGACCGTTATAACCGCAGCTTTGAATACGACGGGCTGGGCGACAACTATGTACGTTTTTTGCTGACGGAGCTGTTACCGGACGTAGAGAAACACCAAGCCGGTGACGGGCGCCTGATCCGTCTGTCGCAAAACGGCAATGACCGGGCGATTGGCGGCTCAAGCAGCGGTGCGATTGCCGCCTTTACAGCGGCCTGGGAGCGACCGGATGCGTTCAGCCGGGTTTTCAGTGCGATCGGGACGTATGTGGGGCTGCGGGGCGGGGACCGGTATCCGATCCTTATCCGTAAGACGGAGCCGAAGGCGCTCCGGGTCTTTTTACAGGATGGTTCGGGCGATCTGAATATCTATGGCGGGGATTGGTGGATGGCTAATCAGACGATGGAGCGCGCTTTAACCTTCGCTGGTTATGAAGTCCGGCATGTCTATGGCGAAGGCGGGCATAACGGCACCCTGGGAACGGCTATTTTCCCCGATGTCATGCGATGGCTGTGGAAAGGCTGGCCGCAGCCCGTCGCCAAGGGAAATTCCGCCAACCAGGTGCTGCATGATATCCTGATCCCGGGGCAGGACTGGGAACTGGTAGGCGAGGGATATGGTTTTACAGAGGGCACAGCGGCGGATGCCGCGGGGAACGTGTATTTTCAGGATATTCCCGCTTCAAAGACGTACCGGGTGAGCGCTGATGGCGGGTCGCCGGAACCGGTATCAAGCCAATCGCAGAAAGCGAGCGGCACGTGCTTTGGGACCGACGGCAGCCGTTACGAGGTGGCGGGCGGGTCCAAGCAGATCTTGCGTTATGCTGCCGGTACGGGGAAAATATCAGTTATTGCAAACAATATCGCCGGCAATGACCTGGTCGTTGCCCATAACGGCAATGTATATGTGACGGCTCCTGACGGGTCCGATAGGCCGGGGAAGATCTATCTGATCCGTCCCGGTGGTCAGCCTATAGCGGTCGATTCGGGGTTGAAGTTTGTGAACGGGCTTTGTTTTACGCCCGACCAGACCCAACTGTATGTGGCGGAGTCGGCGAGTCACTGGATCTGGGTGTATACGGTTATGCCGGACGGGACGCTCGCGAACAAGCAACGATTTGGGTGGCTGCATGTGCCGGATAACAAGGAGAATGCGTGGCCCGACGGACTGAAATGCGATCGGGAAGGGCACGTATACGTCATGACCAATCTGGGTGTCCAGATATTAGATCCCATCGGCAGGGTCAATGCCATCATCCCTGTTCCGTCCGGTCAGCCGTCCAATTGTTGTTTCGGCGGACCCGATTTCGACGTGCTGTATGTGTCCAGCGGGACTAAAGTTTACCGGCGCAAACTGAAAGTCAGGGGGGGTAACCCCTTCGAGGCGCCAAACAAGCCGGCTGCGCCGAGATTGTGATGAATTATTTCAGGATCAGCACGGGTTTCTGTGCATTCAGCCATACCGCATGCTGAATATTCTGGTGCCTCAGATGATAAAGGAAGCTGTGCCGACCCGGTAACGCAATGATCAACTGCACGGGGTTGTCGTCAGCAAACTTCAACACGCCCTGAAGAATATCCTTGTCTTCCAAATGATACAGCTGATAGTCAAAGCCCTTCAGCAGTTCACTGAGGGCTGCTTTGGCTGGGGAAGAAGGATCAGCGGCTGTCAGGCTCCTATGTGCAGCATTTGCATCCAACAATAATAGCCTGGGATGCGGTCCATGAATGATTTTTCCCAACAGTTTCAATGGGTCGATGCAGGTAAGAGAGGTGAAATCACCGGCTACCAGAGCAGTCGCTACCGGCAGATAGCTGCTTTTGGGCGGAACGACAAGCACGGGGACCGGTATCACTTTCGCCAGCTCGATGAGTTGAAGACCAATGGTACTGCTGTCCGTTGCGCCGAGACTATTGCTGCCGATGAGGACCAGCGAGGGGCTCACTTCGCGAATCTGTTGGAGAATCGCCCGCACGAACGGCAGATCACTGATGACGAACCTGACCGTACTATTCCGGCTCAGCCGGTTCAGTATCTCCTCTTTCAGCGCTTGCAGTTGGTCCCTGATCTGTTTTTTCTTTTGCTGAATATCGGTTGCCGTGATCTGCAGCAGATCAGGTGAGGGAATGATCTGTTCAAAGATGGGCACATATAAATTGGCGGCGAGAACGATGTCATCGTACTGCCTGTCATTGGCAAGGTCGGCCGCAAAAAGGGCCGCATTATCGGATGGTACTGAAAAATCAACAGGAACAAGTAATGTTTTCATAATGTAATTATTCCTCCCCGAACGTCTTACTTTTTAACAAAAGCCGGTCGAGCGATAAGGGCCCGGAGCCGATGATCATAAAAAGACAGTCTAAGGCAAGTGACAATATAGACAGCCAAAGCTCGGAATAGACAAACGGCGCGGCGATATTCACTAAAAAGACCGCGCCAAAAAGGATCGGTAATTCCAATAGCGCCCATAATCGCGTATAAAGACCAATAAAAATCAGCCCCCCGCCCAGGATATGCACATAAGTAACATAATAAATGATCGCGGTAATGAGCCCGGGTGGTTGATTAACGGCCTCTTTTTCAAGGATCAGATCCCGGAGATAACCGGCATCGTTAAAGAAGACAATCCCTTTGAAAGCTAAAAATGCGCCGAAAATCATCCGGATGATGTCGAGGATCTTGGGGTGATGCCGATCACCCCAAGCGCTGATCCTATGCGTAATGTTCATCGTTAGAATATTTGAGGTTAAAGATCAATTTCGGACTATTGTATTTTTACTTGCCGTTAATAGTATGGTAGTGGTTTGCTGAAGTATTTCATCGGGTATATTGCCCTTGATAAGGGCGTACAATTCAGTCATCATGGGTGCGAACTTCTTTTTATACTGCTGGCCCGTCCGGGTCAGGGAAATGATCTTATTTCTTCTGTCACCCGGATCTTCCGAGCGGATGATCAATTTTTTTTTGACCAGGCTGTCGATCAGCGGGGTAAGACTAGCCTTATTTTTTTGAACCCTATTGGCGATTTCCTGCTGGTTTACCTGATGTTTTTTCCATAATACGATCAATACCTGCAACATTTCATAGGTAATCTCCCGATCATGCAGGTCCTTTATCTTTTGCTGGGCCAGTTGTTTAATAGCCTGCCTCACCGTAACCACGGCGTCGACAAATTCAACGATAGCATCATCCTCTTTCTGATTTCTTTTCATCGATCGTGTTTCAATTGGCTGATATAAAGTTAGCGATTTAATGGTTAAATGTTTAACTAAAAAATGACTATTATTTTCGCGAGAGGACCGGCAGATTTATATCAAATTGAAAATCATTTCGATAAGAAATGGGATAAAAGGTGTGAATTTTATAATGATTTCAGCCCAGGGTGTAATAATGCAGGAGGTCAATAGAAGTATCTTCATCGTCTATATCATCAATATGCAACGAAATCTGAATCATTTACTCGGCTGGAATTTGGCGGCGACCGATGGGGAGATCGGTAAAGTAGTCGACTTTTACTTCGATGACGAAAAGTGGACCATACGATACCTGATCGTGAGGACGGGCAGCTGGCTGTCAGAGCGCGAAGTGCTGATTTCTCCGGATGTCCTGCTGTCCTACTCCTGGGAGTCCGGTCTTTTCCTGGTACGGCTTACAAAAGAGCAGGTACGGCACAGTCCGGATATCGATACCGATCGACCGGTATCCCGTCAGCAGGAGGCAGCGCTTGCCAGGTATTATCCCTGGCAGAACTATTGGGGGTCCAGTTTCTATCCCTCCGGCGTTTGGGGGGTCATTCCGGCGACACCTGTAATAGATCCGGGCATGGTGGCCAGAGAGGCGGAAGAGGCGGAGAGTACCTTGATCTCCCACGAAGATCACCATCTGAGAAGTGCACAGAAAGTCAAAGGCTATCACATTCACGCCAGCGACGGCGATATCGGCCATGTCGAAGATTTCATCCTCGACGACCAGACCTGGCAGATTTCTTACCTGCTGGTAGATACCCACAATTGGATCGGTGGGAAAAAAGTGATGGTGGCGGTCCGGCATATTAAGGAAGTACAGTGGACCGATTCCAAAGTCGTGGTGGACATCAGCGTCGACACCATAAAGGGTAGTCTGCCAGCCGATAAAATGGACTCTAAAACAATAGCATGAAAACGGGTATACACCCTACATCGTCTCCTGCCGGTGCCCGTTCTTTTTCTCCGACCGGTAGGCGGAAGGGATCTTGTCAAACTCCATTTTAAAATATTGAGAAAAGTTTTTCGGATTGTTGAAGCCGACGGCATATGCGATCTCCGAGACGGTCAACTGGCTCTTTTCCAGGAGTTCGGCTGCCCTTTTCAGGCGGATGTGGCGGATGAATTCAATGGGCGTCTTGCCTGTCAGCAGCAAGATCCGCTTATAGAAGGTGCTCCGGCTGGCATGGAATTTCACGCTGAGCTCACTGACGGAGAACTCCGGGTTGTCCATATTCTTCTCGATGACCTCCAGGACATTTTTGACAAAGGCTTCGTCGGCGGACTCGATTTGTACGGCCGCTGGGGCTGCCTGAACCTGCCGCTGGTATGTTTTTCTGACAGTATCATTATGCGCCAGCACATTACGGATTTTGGACAGCAGCAGTTCGAAGTTAAAGGGCTTGATGATATAATCGATAGCACCCGTCTGAAGGCCTTTCAATTCAGCTCCCTCACCCGTCATTGCTGTCAGTAGTATGACCGGTATCTGGCAGGTACGTTCATCCGCCAGGATCTTTTTACACAGGTCGATGCCGTTCATCATCGGCATGCTGATATCGCTGACGATCAGATCGGGGTGTTCTGCCAGCGCTTTCCGCCAGCCTTCTTTTCCATCTGCGGCTTCGATGATGGAATAATGACTGCGGAGGTTGTCTTTTAAATAGAACCGGAAATCTTCGTTGTCCTCCACGATCAGGATGGTGCTCTTTTTAGCGTCGTCGCCGGGGGGAGGTGTCTTGCCGGGATCGGCAGCCGCGACTGAGGCTGGGGTACTGGCCTGCGGCACTACCGGATCGGGAACAAGTGAAGGGACGTGGGGCACTTCGGCTGCGGGCCGAAAAACTGCCGGGAGAGCGCCTTCTCCCGGTGACCAGATCGCTGCCGATTCGGTCAATGCCGCTGTTGAGAGAACTTCCGCCGGCTGCAGAACTGCCGATGGCAGCGGAATGAAAGGCAGGCTGACGATAAAACAGCTGCCCTTATCCAACTGGCTCTGTACGGAAAGGCTGCCATTGTGCATCCGTACGAATTCCTGCGTGATAGCCAGGCCGATTCCGCTGCCCTGGTTAAGGATGGTGTCCGGAATATCGTTCTGGAAGAAACGTTCGAAGATCTTTTCCTGTTTGTCCGGCGCAATGCCGATACCTGTATCCGTTACTTTTACCGATAGCATGACGAGCTCTCCCTGGTATTCTGCCTCGACGCTGACGCTGACGGCGCCATTCTCCGGTGTGAACTTGAAGGCGTTGGATAAAAGGTTGAACAGGATCCGCTCAATTTTATCATGATCAAATAAAGTCAGCAGCGAGTGGCCGGGATCGTGGTAAGAGAAGGAGATATTTTTCCGTTCCGCCAGATCGATAAAAGAAAAGGAGATCTCCTTGATGAATTTCACGACATCACCCTGCCGGGGGTGCAGCTTCAATTCGTTAACTTCCATTTTTCTGAAGTCCAGCAGCTGGTTGACGAGGTGCAGCAGACGCCGGGCATTACGGTGGATCATTTCATATTGCCTTCTGGGTTCTGACGGAGAGGCGTTGCCGAGCAACTTGTCGACTGGCGCCAGGATCAGTGACAGTGGGGTCCGCAATTCATGGCTCATGTTGGTGAAGAACCGGATCTTCATCATGTCCATCTCATGCATCCGTCGTGTCTCACGCCGCTCTTGCTCGAGCGCAAAGCGCATTTTGGTCTTCTGAATGATCATTCTTCTGGCCACCAGCAGGATACCTGCCAGCAGCAGCACATAGACGGCATAGGCCAGTGGAGATTTCCAGAACGGCGGGAGGACGATGATCTTCAGAGAAGCCTCTCGCTGATACCATTCTCCATCCTGGTCTGTCGCCCTTACCTTGAATGTATATTCGCCAGCGTCGAGGTTGGTATAGGTGGCCTTGCGGGTCTTTCCGTCCGACATCAGCCAGCTCTTGTTAAATCCCTCCAGGGTATAGGCGTATTTATTCCGGGCGTTGTCGACAAAGCCGAGTGAGGCAAATTCGATGGAGAATACGTCTTCGTTATGACGCAGAACGATTTCCCTTGTTTCGGACAAGTCCTTGTTGAGGACGACATGTCCATCCAGTTGTTCGCCTACATGCACACTTTTGTTGAAGATTTCGAGATCGGTCAGCACGATGGGAGGCGCCGCCCCTGTGTTGACAAGATTTTCCGGGTGGAAGAGGTTGAACCCGTTAGGACCGCCGAATATCAGGCCACCGTCCCTGGTCACCATCCCGGCCCGCTCGTTGAACTCCCGTCCTTGCAATCCATCCTGTTCGTGGTAGTTCCTGCAGACGATACGTACCTCTTCGTTCGGGGTGGTTGTGCTGCCGGGGTGATCGCCGGGCGAAAGGATCCGGATACGGGAAAGGCCGTTGGTAGTGCTGACCCAGAGTTCATGCAGGCTGTCTTCTTCAATGCTACGAATAGTATTATCGGCCAATCCATTATCAGCAGTAAAGGATTGAAAACGTTTTTTTTCAGGCAGGAACAGATTCAGCCCTTCCCTTGTCGCCACCCACATCCGCTGGCGGCTGTCACGGAACAGCAAAATCACATTGCTCGAGCTGAGTTGGTTGCTATCGGTGGAAAAATGAATGAACCGGCCGGAATTCCTGAGCATGACGTCGATACCAAAGCCAGTCGCTATCCAGAGGTTGTTCTGAGCATCCTCCTTAATAGAAGAGACGTAATCATTAATGATCGAATTCGGCTGGCTGCTATTATAATGGACAAAGCAATTCCTTTTCCGGTCCAGCCGGTCAACGCCGGATGCCAGCGTTCCTATCCAGAGATTCTTTTCGCTGTCTTCATAGAGGCACATTACCCTGTCGTCGGCGAGACTGGCTGGTGATCGCTCGTCATGCCGGTAGTGGGTAAACTTTTTTCCGTCGAAGCAGTCCAGACCGCCAAAATAGGTGCCGATCCAAAGCTTGCCGTCCTTATCGAATAGCAGGCTGACGATGATATTGTTGGCTAAGCTGTTAGGATTGAACGGGTCATGCAGATACTGGCGGAAGGTATTATGCCTGCGGTCAAAGCAGATCAATCCGCCGCCATTGGATCCGATCCAGATCCGGCCGGTTGTATCTTCCACAAATTGGTTGACATCATTATAGCTGAGGCTGCCCGGAAGGCTGGGCTGATGCCGATAGATAGGGAATTGCAGGCCGGTCTGATGGTAATAGCTGATGCCACTCTTGAAGGTGCCCAGCCACATGGCCCCGATGCTGTCGCGATAGATGCAGGTTACACTATTCTCTGCCACGCTCTTCCGGTCGTCTTCATTATGCGCCAGCGTTTTAACCGACCAATCTTTTTTGTCGACGATATCCACGCCGCCGTGGTCGGTCGCCAGCCAGACCAGGCCTTTACTATCCTGGATCGCCGAGTAGATGAGGTCGCTGCTCAATCTCCCGGCTCCCGGCTCTTCCTGGGACAGGTGTCGCAGCGAAGCTGTCGCCGGGTGGAAATAAAAGGTGCCTTTGAAACCACCCTGGGCAGACATCCAGAGGTCATTCTGGCGGTCGATAAAGAGATCGCAGGTAATAGGAGCTCCGGAAAAGCTCTTTTCCATCACAGTGGTCCGGTAGACGACCTGGTGCCGGATGCCGTCGATCTTTTCGAGCAATCCGTTCTGATGGATGACCCAGCAATTGCCTTCGCTATCTTCCCGGGCGTCAGCGACCAGTGCGGGATCGAGACTTCCAGGACTGGTAGAGTCGGGCCGGACGGCATAAATCTGGCCGTCAGCCCCGTAATGAAACAGACCGTAGCCCCGGTAGACGAACCAGTATCCCGACCGGCTGGGGACAATGTTCACCAACATGTATTCAGGCAAGGACCGCCGGCGGAGATAGGCGGTATAATCCTGGTCGAACCGGTCGTTTGCGATGTCGTAGATATTGAACCCGCCGGCACGTAACGCCACCCACATTTTGCCATCGGGACCATCGAAGATCTGGTCGATATAATTGTCTCCGATGGAATGGGGGTCTTTCGAATCGTGTTTGAACACCCGGAACTGGTAACCGTCGTATCGGTTTAGCCCCGATACCGTCCCGAACCACATGAATCCGCGGTTGTCCTTATATAGGCAGGTGACATGATTGTTGGATAACCCATGGGCACAATCAAGATGAGAGAACTGGTAGTCATTAGACTGACCGTATTGCCGGATCATGGCGCAACAGGAAATGGCGAGAAGCAGGATCTTTCTCATGTTCATTGCAGTAAATGGCGGGTGTTACCCTAAAAAGCACTCGTTCAATAACAAATATAACAAATATGACCGGCTGAAAAAAGGGGGAAATGAACATTTTGACCCCCTTTTTGACGATTTTGACGACCCCGGGGGAAAAACGAACTCCTTACTTTTATCTCCTAAACAAACCGATTGCATTTTCTTTTTCACCAACACTAAAAAGATCCATATGAATCTGACTGCTTTGACAGGAGTCCTTCTAGCTTCATTACTCACACTCTCCCTGTCTGCCCAACCCCCGGGGGCCCGGCAAATTACCGGCAAGATCATCGATAAGAACACCGGCGTCGCCATTCCGGGCGCCACCATCAGTGTAAAAGGTACAAAAAACTCCGGCCAGGCCGATGCCAACGGGGCGTTCATCATTACGGCCGCCCCTGGTGAGACCCTGGTCATTTCCAATGTGGGGTATTCACCCCAGGAGGTGCGGGTAGGGAATGCGTCGTCGATTGTAATCAGCCTCAACCAGAATTTCAGCCATATGGACGACGTCGTCGTGGTGGGCTATGGCAGGATGAAGAAATCTGACCTGAGCTCGGCGGTAAACACCATTTCGGCTGCCGATCTGGAAAAGACCGTCAATGTGACCCTGGATGATGCCTTGCAGGGAAAGGCGCCCAATGTGTATGTGTCGCAGACCAGCGGTGAGCCGGGAGCCGGTGCTTCGGTGATCATCAGAGGTATCAGCACCGTCACCGGAAACTACCAGCCCTTGTATGTGATAGACGGGGTACAGATAAGGCCCAGCCTGCCGACAGGGGGCGCCTATAACTCCACGCCGAACCTGTCCAACGAGCTGCAGGGGATCAACCCGGATGATATAGATAATATAAGTGTCCTCGAAGGTCCTGCCGCCACCTCTATCTATGGGGCTGCCGGGGCGAATGGGGTAGTCATGATCACCACCAAACAGGGCAAGCAGGGGCAGACCCGGGTGCAGGCCAGTGAATTGGAGAGCCTGCAGGAACGTCCTAAGGATCAGCCGGTCATGGATTTGCAGCAATATGCCATCTATGTGCAGAAACTGGAGAACCTGGGGTTGGTACCTGCCGAGCCCAGTGAACTGAGCGATCCGTCCATCCTTGGACACGGCACAAACTGGCAGAATACCCTATTCCAGAACGTCTGGCTACAAAAGCATTCATTGGGTATCAGCGGTGGGAACGATAAGACAACGTTCTACCTGTCGGGCGATTATCTGAATCAGAATGGTGTTGCGATAGGTTCTGGTTTTCAGCGGGGCTCGGTACGGCTGAACCTGTCCAACCAGGCCAACAAATGGCTTAGGATCAGTACCAATCTTTCCGGTTTCGGTACCCTGGAAAAGGTAAACGTCTTCCAGGGGAATATCGTGAACCAGGCGCTGGGGCAGAACCCCACCATCCCGGCCTACAACCCGGACGGGACTTTTGGCGGCCCCGATGCCGCGCAGGCGCAGTATTCCAATACCAATCCCCTGGCTATTG
>PMUF01000435.1 GCA_003167015.1 Chitinophagaceae bacterium
CAGCTATCGGAGAAATATGATTTTACCATATATGCCACGGCGACCCATACCAACCATAAAGGATTATATAAAGGCGCACAACAGATCGTCCTGGCAAAATTTCCTATCCGACCCCTGAATGTATTTTACTATTACGTGGCCTCCGCCTTCCATGCCGTATTCTGCAGACGTTACGACATGGTACACCTCCACCAGATGGACGGAGCCTTTACCCTTCTGCTGCTGCGTCTCCGCTATAAAGCGGTGGCCACCAGCCACGGTCTTACTTACCGTCATACCAAATGGAGCAAATGGCTTCGACCGTATTTCAAGCTTAATGAATGGTTCCAGGCTCATCTGTCCAACCACCTGACCGTCGTCTCCAAATCTCTGGTCCCTCACTACAGCCGCCTGATCCGCCCTGCCAGGATTTCCTATATCCCGAATGGCGTCACTCCCGTCGCTCCTTCAATGACAGCCCCCGGAGTCTCCGATTATATCCTGTTCGCGGCAGGCCGTATCATCCCCTCAAAAGGTTTGCATTTCCTGTTGTCGGCGCTCCGTCAGAGCAACTACCAGGGTAAGCTCGTGGTTCTCGGTGACCATAGCCAGATCAAAGAATATTCCGAACAACTATTCAATCTGGCCGCTGGCTTGGACGTTGAATTCAAGGGATTGATCAAAGAAAAAGACGTGTTAAACGCCTGGATCGCCGGAGCCCGGCTGTTCGTCTTCCCTTCCACCTATGAAGCAATGTCGATGATGCTGCTGGAAGTGGCCGCTGTAAAGACACCATCGATCTGCTCGGATATCGTCGAGAATACCGATATCTTCGAACCCGATGAAATGCTGTTCTTCCGCTCCGGATCGGATACGGACCTGGCGGCTCGTCTGACCTGGGCATTGGCTCACCCGGAAGAAATGCAGACCTTTGCCGATAGGGCCTGGCGAAAGCTGATGGACAAACACCAATGGTCTACCATCGGCCGGCAATACGAAGCTGTCTTCGAAAACACCATGCAGCCCGGATCTGATAAACAACAATATTAACCGATATGAAACAAGTGGTCGACTACGGACACGGAATGACCGTTTCGAAATTTAAGCGATTCTGGCGCAACCTGGCCCAGTTGCCGGCCTGGTTCATGCCCTGGAAAAGATGGCGAACCTCATTCCATCGCCTGAAAGGAGTACATATCGGTAAAGGGGTCGAGATCGGGTACATGGTACTGATCGATAACCGGCGCCCCGAACTCGTCACCATCGAAGATCACGTCACGCTCACTACTATGTGCGTAGTGATTTCACACGACCTGTCCCGGCATTTCAATGAAGGAAAAGAGATCATCGGTGAAGTCCGCATCCGCAAAGGTGCCTTCATCGGGATGAATTCCACCATCATGCCGGGCGTAACCATCGGCGAGGGATCAGTAGTGGCGGCAGGTTCTGTCGTTACCAAAGACGTTGAACCCTATACGATTGTAGGCGGGGTACCTGCTCAAAAGATCAGGGATTATTACCCTGAAGGACATCCGCCGCTCCCCCATACCTGATTACGCAAGGCAAAGCTTATCGCAATGGCCGGATAACCTTGCAGGGATTACCCGCTGCAATTACATTAGCCGGAATCTCACCGGTCACGATGCTGCCGGCCCCGATAACGCTATTATCCCCGATCCTGGCCCCCTTCAGCACCATACTACCTACCCCCAGCCAGACATGATCGCCGATAAGGACCGGCCGCGGCTCACCGCTCCTCGGATCTTCGGGATGCCAGTTACTGTCAGTGATCAGCGTATTGGCGCCGCATTTGACATGACGGCCGATCGTGATCCCCGCAAACGCACCGATCACGGTCCCGCTGAACCCGGAGTTCTCGCCGATCTCTACCACCGTTCCCTGGTTATGGGCAGTAATGATACATGGCCTGTTGATCCCGATCAGATTATCTGTATGCCCCGACAAAAACTTGCAACCGCTGCCGATGATCACCCGCGTACCGGGATACAACTTAAATTTTGGCCGGCCCACGAAATCACACCCACCCAGGAATTCGACCCCACGGCACCGCGCCAGGAATTTGTAATATCCCCCCCACGCCAGCCTCCCATGCAACCGGGCCGAATCCAGTAAATGAAAAAGTCGCCTTACAGCCGTACCGCTCATATCTTTAAACGTTTTTTTCTGTTTCTACATCCTCGCTTCCGATAATGACCGAATAATGTTGCAGCATTCCCCTGCCGATCGCCACCGGATCATGACGCCGCCGGGCGACAAGCCTTCCCTCCGCAGCCATGGATTGATACCGTTCCGGATATAGGGTCGCCTCTTCCATGGCGCCCGCCAGCGAATAAGGATCTCCATCCTGCACCAGCACCCCATGAACGCCATCCTTCAGCAGGGAAGAGGTGCCGCCCGCAAAAGAGGCGATAACAGGTATGCCGGCCAGCATCGCCTCACAGAGACTGTTGGGGCTGTTCTCGATATGGGAGACCTGCACATAAGCATCCGATGTCAGCAAATGACCGGCCAGATCTTCCTCGCCCAGGGTCCCGAGCAGCCGGATATTCAGCGCCCCCAGGTCATCCGCGCTTTTAAGCCGGCAGATCAGCTTCACCAGCGGGTGATCCTCTTTTAATCCGGCTACCAGCCAGGTAAAAGCTATCCCCTTACCGGTCAGTATCCTGGCCGTATCGATGACCACCTCGAATCCCTTATAAAAAGAAGGGCTCGACGTAGTCAGAAAGACGGGAACTGCATGGGCAACAGGCTGCCAGTGGAGCTGATAGAATCGTGGCCGGATCACTTCATCGACGTGGAAATAATGGGCCCGCGGCGCCAAAGCCAGCGTAATCCGTCGATCCCAGTCGGTTCTGCCGAAAATAAACCGGGTCTTCTCCAGGATTTCCCGTTCAATGGCAGCCCTCCGCTGCCATATCTTATAGTCAGCCTGGTAAAATGGATAGCCTGACCGCAGCCGGTCCATCAGGCCCGGCATATTGAACCCGGAAAAATATTTCTTGCTATAAACGGTCAGATTGCCCTGTATGGAAACCACCACCGGTATCCGCGTCACCTGCTGCAGGATCAGCCCGAAAGAAAACTCGGTGCCATGGACATGGATGATATCCGGCTTAAACGATTCAATGGCTTTGAGGAAGGCGGGAAGGTTCTCGTCATATTCGGTCCGGCCCATGATCCTGTTCAGCAGTCTCTTCTTCTTGCTGTTGCCCAGCTTCTGCACCGGAAAATACCAGGTCTTGCCATAATCGAAAGGAGCCATGGCCTGTTCCGTATAAAAGACGAATCCCAGCTGGCAATCGGCCATACCTTCCACAACGCCCTGCAAAGAAGAGATCCACCCCCCCGCGGCCAAATCGATGTTCAGATAACTGGCGCTTAATCCCGGTGTATTCGCAAACCATAACACCCTCATCGGTCGACTGTTTTTATCCATTGTAGGTCCCATTCCTGAAGGCGTAAATTACAAAAAAATGTGGCATTATCGGACCCTATGCTGATGGTCCGTCGCAGTTAGTACTGCTACATTAGCGCTCCTTCTGTCACCATAAAACACTTCTATATGAAAAAAATGACGTTTTCCAGGACGATTATCTTATGCCTGTTGTTGACAGCCTGTACAAAAAATGACCGGCAAAGCTCGGGCACGGCTTCCCAACAGGGTATCACTCAGCAGACCCCATCACTGGTCCGGCTGAGCACCGCGGAGACAGCCCTGACCACTCCCTTCACAACCGCCTATGTGGAAGTCAATTCCAACAGTTTCCACAATCCGGGCTGTTTTACCTACGGCAGTCCGGCTAAACAGGTATTCGGCTTCGCCGTTATCTTCGCCGCTAATATCAATGACTCCTCCAACGGGCAGGCCGAATTGTATTTCAATCCACAGGTCTATAGCACCCTTATTTCCGGTAATATCGCCTATCTCCAGTCTCTGGGCATCAAGGTGTTGCTCAGTGTGCTGGGCAATCATGAAGGCGCCGGCTGGGGTTGCTTCACCAGCTATAACCAGGCGGATAGCTTTGCCATCCAGTGCGAAAACGCTGTCACTACGTATGGCCTTGATGGCATCGATATCGACGACGAATACTCCACCTGCACGACCAATACCAGCTCGCTCG
>PMUF01000034.1 GCA_003167015.1 Chitinophagaceae bacterium
TTGAGATAGTTGCCGAGCATGGGGGGTATTATGGGGCTTGGACGGGTGCATCCGGGAAGAGGTTACAGCCAGGCGGAGATATTTATTTGGCGACTTCCGGTTCTTCCTTGCTCAGATCGCCGCAGAAACCGGCGTGGAACTTTGCCTGGTCGTAGTACACGATGCCCTTCTCATCGGGAGCCAGTACCCCATTCTCCGGAGCTGGCTGGGCAGTCTGAAACCATTGCAGTGCCGTTTCGCCATTATCCGGCTGGAAGGCGGCGATGTATACCAATCCTGCTACCTTGGGGTGGTTTCCTGCCTGGGTAATAACGGCGCCGCCCCATGAGTGACCGGCAAGAATGACAGGACCATCCTGTAAATCCAGTGCAAGTTTTGTTGCGGTCACATCATCCTCCAGGGAAGTCAATGGGTTTTGTACTACAGTGACATGGTAACCCTGTTTGGTAAGAGCTTCATAGACGCCCCTGTAACCAGAGCCGTCGGCGAAGGCGCCATGTACCAATACTACGTTCTTTACTGCTTGTTGATTTGCTTGCTTTTCCATTTTGTTTAATTTTTAAAGTTTTTTGTTTTGTTGACAACACAAAGATGCGATGAGAAGCAGGCAGAGACGATTTACGCATTTCCCGATTAGTTGGGATTATTTAATCGTATTTTTAATGACATACGCCCAAATATCTGCGCGCTCAGATGTGACTAATGTCCTGATATCTTTATCTAATCCCTTTTCATTCGACCACATTGCTTGACCAACCAGGGGCCTTTCCCAGTCCCGCAGGATAATGCAGGACATATCATATTTTTTCCGATCTGCTTCTGTATATCCATAAACTTTTGTGGAAGAAAAATCCTCAACAATCTGCAAAAATTGGTTTTTCAAAAATAAGTGCTCTGGTGATTCAGACATAATTAGCTATTTATTGGTCATTGTCGCATTATCCTCGAGAGCACTAACGGGTGTTGACTATCTATAACTATCTTATTTAACTTTTACTGGTACTATTTTTCCGAGCAAACTCATCGCTCTGTCAAGTCCTAAAAAAGGTCCAAAGGCGCTTCGAAAATTGTTCTTATGGATTGCCACGCTTCGCGGCGTCTGCTGCGCACAAAAAAACCCGCAGTTTACACTGCGGGTGCAATAAAAAGACTTGCGGAGAGGAAGGGATTAGCGACGCGCGCTACGCGGCGTCTGCTGATCCACTAAAGGGGGGGCGTCAGATGATCTGTTGCCGGCACTACGTGCCGTCATTTTTTATCCCCTCCCGCTCTAGCGAACAAGTTCGCTCCGCGTCCGGGCATAAAAAATGCCCCGCTATCGCGGGGCAACAGAATCATCTGCGGAGAGGAAGGGATTCGAACCCTTGATACCCTTTCGAGTATACACACTTTCCAGGCGTGCTCCTTCAACCACTCGGACACCTCTCCTGGTTATCTCGCTCAGCCACACAGGGCTTCGCGCCCTCGCACATCACCGATCGACGGCCTTGCGCGAGGGCTGCAAAAGTACAATTTCCCCGCTTACCTTCCGAATATTTTTTGTGCATTTTCCGTCGTGATCCGTGCCACCTCTTCCACCGAAACCCCCTTCACTTCCGCCAGCTTTGCCGCGATATATTTCAGGTAGCTGCTCTCGTTACGCTTGCCCCGGAAAGGCACGGGTGACAAATAAGGCGCATCCGTCTCCAATACCAAATACTCCAACGGGATCTCGCGGATCGCATCCGGCAACCCCGAATTCTTATAGGTCAGCACCCCGCCGATCCCCAGGTAAAACTCCAGCCCCATTATCTCGCGGGCCGCATTCGCGTCACCGCTAAAGCAATGAAATATCCCCCTTAACTTTCCCCGCTGCTCGTCCCTCACCACCCCAATGCTCTCCGCCATCGAATCCCGCGAATGGATCACGATCGGGATATCATATTGCAGCGCCCACCGGATCTGCTGTCTGAAAGCATCGTACTGCTCCCGCTGAAACGTCTTGTCCCAGTAAAAATCCAGCCCGATTTCGCCCACCGCCACCCAGGGCCGCCGCGCCAGATCCTCCTCCACCAACCGCAGCTCCTCCAGGTAATCCCCCTTCACCGAACAAGGGTGTAATCCCGCCATCCCAATGCATATCCCGGGATACTGAGCCTCCAGGGCCAGCAAAGCCTCCCGCGAACCACTGTCTATCGCCGGCAGGTAAAATCGTTCAACTCCTTCTTTTTCAGCACGCTGTATCATTTCCGCCTGGTCCCGGGCGAACGCTTCCCCATATAAATGACAATGTGTATCGATCATTTTCATGCTGCAAATATCCCCAAAACCCCTGATTTAACTCCCCTTCCTCATATTCCGGAAATAACCATACGTTCAACCCTTGAACCCCAACCCCATGGCGCTGCAAGCGCCCAACCTCATTTCCAGAAGATTCGTCAGGCCGGACTGACTAAATTACTTTGCTTAAATAAAAAAAAGATTTACCTTTAAATCAGTTTTCATAGGGTACGGATTAAAAACGGGCCAGGGTGTCTACCCAGGCCCAATTTTATTTTGTTCCTAAATTGGTACAGCTGTCCCACTTTGGTTCTTCCCCCCACCCGATTGCCCCGCACCCTATTCCTCCGACCCTCGCACAGAGCTACTGCTTCTAAGATCAGCCGCG
>PMUF01000275.1 GCA_003167015.1 Chitinophagaceae bacterium
CCAGTGGGTATGTACATTTTTCAGGTGACAAAACACCTGTTTTTTTCACTATGGAGCATAAAAGAAAGCCCAGCTTTACGCTGGGCGATGTCATCAGGATTCTGATGATAATCAAGTTAGCTCTCGCCATCCTTCATTTAATGAGGTGATGACCAAAGATCGGGACTCACACTCCCAGTCTTATTACACCACAAATATAATACATCTTAACCAGAAATTTGAAATCAGCCAGCATCCAGGAAATCAAACAGGAACTCAGGTCCCTCTCCCCCTCCCGTCTCACCGAACTCTGCCTCAGACTGGCAAAATTCAAAAAAGACAACAAGGAGCTCCTGACCTATCTCCTGTTCGAATCGGCCGACGAAGCGGCCTATATCGACAATGTAAAAAAGGAAATGGACGAAGGATTCGCCGAACTACCCAAACCCAACCTTTACCTCACTAAAAAAAGCCTGCGAAAAGTCTTGCGGACGACCGCCAAACAAATCCGCTATACCGCATCGCCGCAGGCCGAGGCCGAACTGCTGACCTATTTTTGCCGCAAGCTCCGCAATTCCGGCATCCCCCTGAAAGACAGCCCGGTCATCCACAATCTATACCGGCAACAATTGAAAAAAATCCATGCGGTCATTGCCACCTTCCATGAAGACCTGCAATACGATCTGCTGAAGGCGCTCAAAGGATTGGATTAATCCTAATAGGTGATAGAAAAATACCCGTTAGTGAGCATCACAGATGCCACCCCGGTCGAATCAGTCATCTGCAGTTGAAAATTTGCGCTCAACCGGTGGGAAGAAAGATTATTTTGCAGGATCTCTAAATATCCGCTGGTCTCAAATAGATAATAATCATTGGCACCGGGTGGAGGCGCCCCGATCAAATACTTGTCGAGATAAACCGAATCATTATTGCCGTATTGACCGAGGTAAGTGCCAAAAATTGACAAACCAACCGGGCAATAATACCCGATCACCCCGGACCCCACCGAAGCAGGAACAGGTACGCCGATATTCACCCATTGACGGCCATCGGGCCTGGAACCCCGGACCATAAACTCACCTTCTTCAATATTGGCGGTAATGGAGGGCGCTTTCCAGGGTACGCCATTGATCAGCACAGTAAACGTGTCCGTAGCAGGCGCAAGCGGCAGCGAAGTAATATACGGCAGTTTGTTGAAGACCCCATTGGTGAAAACCTTGGTATACCCTGCGCTGTCGCTATACAGATGCATTTGGAAGGTCCCGGATATAGTTTGGTTGGCTGCATCGATCTGGCTGACCACGACCTGGCCGCCTGCCTGCGAACCGTTGCCGAAGATCGTGGAGAAATTCTGTAAGTACATAAGGCTGTCCGTCCAGGCGGCGACACTTTTCGACGCCGACCCCAGCGCATATGTCCCTGCGCCTATACCCGCCAGTGAAAGGACAATATTCTGGTCATCACTGCTAAGGCCCGAAATACTAATGACTCCGTTCATGATCGATACGCTTCGGGCACTGTCTATCGCTACCCATGGTTGGCCGTCAATCGTTACCGTAAACGATCCGGAATCCTGGCCACCGCTGCCACTAGCGGCATTACCCAGGCTGGTGGCTTTCTGACAGCCCCAAAGACCGCAGATGACAACTGCCGGCAACAGCACAACAAATAGCCTTCTCATAGATGGACGACAATAGTTACTCCCTCATCTACGCCCGGTAAAACCGAAACGTTGGGTATCCCGGATAAATTAATATCAGGAACAGGTAAAAGTTCATGCCTTGAGGAAAGCGCTTATCTTTACTTTTATCGCCTTAACACATTATGAAAAAGCTTGTTATCCTACTGCCCGCACTCGCACTTTCTCTTTTCGTTGCCGCCCAGAGCGCAGCCGACCGGCAAAAAGCCGAAACGCTCTTACGACAGATGACGCTGGACGAAAAGATCGGCCAGATGACCCAGGTGACCCTGGGAGTAGTAGGGGCGCCGGAAGACGGTGTACTGAACCCTGCAGCGCTGACCAAAGCCATCCGGGATTACAAAGTAGGCTCCATTCTGAATGTCACCAATCATGCCCTGACAGTAGACCAGTGGCGCCACATCCAAACGGAGATCCAGGACGAGGCCCGGAAGACCCGGCTGAAAATTCCGATTGTCTATGGACTTGACGGCATTCATGGCCAGACCTATACGCTGGACGCCACCTTATTTCCTCAAAACATCGCGATGGCCGCCACCCGCGATCCCGANNGTCTATATCGGTAAAACGATGGGCGCCACCGTTATCAGGGCCTATGAAGAAGACGGGCTGAAAAATCCCACTGCTGTCGCCAGTTGTATGAAGCATTATCTCGGCTATTCCGCCTCCCGCACCGGTAAAGACCGTACCCCGATCTACCTTCCGGAAATCGAAATGCGTGAATATTATTTGCCGCAGTTCCGGGCAGCAGTGAAGGCAGGCGCCTCTACCCTGATGGTCAACTCTTCCGAAATCAACGGCACGCCCGTTCATGCCAGTAAATACCTGCTGACCGACGTACTGCGTAAAGAATTGGGGTTCCAGGGCGTGGTCGTATCGGATTGGGAAGATATCATCCGGCTGCATACCCGCCATGATGTGGCGGCTACCCCCCGTGCCGCTGTGGTATTGGCTGTCAATGCCGGCGTCGACATGAGCATGGTGCCAAGCGACTTTTCGTTTTTCATCCTCCTCAAGGAAGCCGTTCAAAAAGGTGAAGTCCCCATGAGCCGGATCGATGAGGCCGTCAGACGGATCCTGATCCTGAAGGCAAAGCTGGGACTCTTCGATAACCCTTACCCTGAAGACGCAGCCGCCGCCAACTTCGGCCGGCCCGAATACCAGACCCTTGCGCTGCAGGCGGCCCATGAAGCCATTACGCTGCTGAAGAATGACGGCAGCACACTGCCCCTCACCGCGAATACAAAGGTATTGGTAGCAGGACCGTCGGCTCGCAGTATCAGCGCCTTGAACGGTTGCTGGAGCTACACCTGGCAGGGCAATGACGAGCGCTGGTATCCCGCTGGCAGCAAGACGATCTTTGATGCCCTCCGGGACAAACTGGGGGCTACGAATGTACTGACCACGGCTGTGCCGGGATTCGACAGCCGCGACAACTACGATACGACAGCCCTGAAAGCCGCCGCCGCAGGAGTGGATGCCATCGTCCTTTGCCTCGGTGAAAACGCCTATGCGGAAAGCCCGGGAAATATCAGGGATCTGGCTCTCCCCGATCAACAGACAGCACTGGCGCGCGCTGCAGCCGCAACGGGCAAACCCGTCATCCTGGTACTGACCGAAGGCCGGCCCCGCTTCATTACCGGTATCGCTCCTTTGATGAAAGCGATCGTCATGGCCTACTGGAGCGGTCGCAAAACGGCAGAGGCAGTCAGCGACATCCTGCTGGGCGACTACAATCCCGATGGCCGGCTGCCTTTCAGTTATCCGCGCAGTATGGGTGAAATGGTGCTGTATGACCGGAAGCCCACTGAAGATGTCCGGGAAGTCTTTAATGACAATACAGGCGGCGGGTACGATCCCCTGTTCCCTTTCGGTTGGGGATTGAGCTATACCCAATTCGATTACAGTGACCTTCAGCTCAGCTCCGACAAACTCGATGCCGCCGGGCGGCTGACAGTCCGGGTCACGGTTAAAAATACCGGCAGCCGCGATGGCCGGCATACAGTGGAGCTATATACGCACGAACATTACGCCAGCATTACACCCAACATGCGGCGACTGAGGGCATTCAAAAAAATATTCCTGAAAGCCGGGCAGTCGCAGACCGTCAGCTTTACGCTGGACAAAAATGACATCGCGTTCGTCAACGAACGCTTGCATACGGTGACAGAGCCCGGAGATTTCGATGTGATGATCGGAGATAAAACGGCCGTCTTTACTTATCGGTAACCCCACCTATCAGTAACCCCATTTCTTCATGATATCGAGATCGGCCTTCGAGCAATCCAGGGGATCCTTGCCCTGGTATGCTTCCTGCTCAATGATATAATAATGCGTGCCTCCCGACTTTTTCCCCAGGTCGCAGACCTGGCGCGTATTGACAATCCCTTGTCCTAAGATGGTGCTTTCGTATTTTTCTTTTCCGGCCTGAGACGTTAGATTCGCAGCAATCTCATCCTTCACATGCATGGATTCGAACCTGCC
>PMUF01000613.1 GCA_003167015.1 Chitinophagaceae bacterium
GGACCGGTCGATCCCAGAAGCGTCAGCGTTGTGGTCGGGCAGGACAGGAACGGGCACCGGGGCGGCCAGGGGCGCGAGTGCCGGGGGCGTGGGGATGATTGGGGTGCGAGTGGATGATTATTTACAGCAGTCCTTTTTGCGGATGAAGATGGACTTCAATACGCGAAGGAAAAAATTGCCTATGGAGTTGGCACTAATGGACATGATCAGTGATATAATTTATAACTGATCCGACCGTCGTGAGTTTTTCTGCATCTTCGTCGCTGATCTTGATGCCGAATTCTTTTTCCAGCGCCATGAAGGTCTCGATCACATCGAGGGAATCGAGTCCCAGGTCATTGGTAAAAGAGGCGGAGGGAATCATTGCGGATTGTTCCAATCCCAGCTTTTCGGAAAAAATGGTCCTCACTTTTGCCGCGATCCCGGATTTATCAACAGTAGTATTCATAATCAATCACTTTGAAGAGTTGTTAATAATTCGCTGGCAAGAATTCACTGGCAAGATCAATCGGAGCAGGAGTCTGCAAATATAAGTCATACCTGTCATTCTTCATATAGTACAAAGGATGAAAGGTTTTGTTATTATTTTCATGGTTGAATGTGTCACGTTTACAATTAATTAACAAATATCCAATACCCTTTTTGCATAAACGGGATAAGCCCTATTTTAGTGCCCTTTTTGACCCATTAACAGTATGACAACATCCAGGAAAACGATCATTGTCCCTGCCGGGCCGGCGGGGAAGAAAGAGAGCCCTTTTGCGACCGGCGTATTGCTGAATTTCAGCCAGGAGAAAAGGGGTGGGCTGGCGCTGGAATTGTTGTTGGTGATGGATAAGAAGGAGGGGCGGAGCTATCAGCGGATACCGCTGTCGGGACATCATTATAAGACCTATTTGCAGGGGCTGTCGCCTGCGGTAGGGGCGGTGTTGCGGCAACTCACGGATGAGGCGCTGATCGGCTGCCTCGTGCGCGGGGGCTATGGCTGGCTGCAGGATGCCAGCAAACCCTTCGAGCAGTTGGATGAAAGGCATTACGCTGTGCTGAGGGATTGGACCAGTGGCGTATTGCAGGAGTTGAAGCCGCTGGTGCCGGCGATCCGCCATCTTTTTTATCTACCGGCGGGGGAACACTTTTTCAGCATCAATGTCCGGCCGGCGGCTATCAGTACGGCCACGCCTTCGCTGCAGTTCAGGTTAGAGAGGGCAGGGGGGCGGCTGACGCTGAGCTGTTCGGTGGCGATCAATAACGGGGTCTTTCCGTTGGAGGACTTCCAACAATTTCCTTGTCTGCTGAAGAGCGGGAATGAATTTTTCATTTTGAAAAAAGAGGACCGGGTGGTCTTGGACCAACTACGGCAAGGTGATTTCGAAGTGAGGGAGGAAGGGATGCCCCGGTTTATGGCGACTGTTGTGCGGCCATTGGCCGAGCATTACCCGGTGGATATCTCGGCGGTGATCCCGACGGAGATGGTGGATACGCGACCGCAGGGTAGGGTATATGTAAGCGAGCTGAATGAGAATTTCCTTTTGATCAAACCCAAGTGGTTATATGCGGACCTGGAGGTAGAGGAGGGGGAAGAGGAACAGACACGGGTCGAGCAGGAAAACAGGATATCGGTTATCGTGCGGAGAGGAGAGGAAGAACGGGAATTGACGACGGCATTGAAGGAGTTGCATCCCAAATTCGGTGGGCAGAGTAACGGTTACTTCTACCTGAATTTCAAAGAGGCGCTGGAAAAGAGCTGGTTCCTGAAATTCTATCACCGCATGCAGGCGATGGATATCCCGGTATTGGGGATGAACAAGCTGCGAAAGTTCAAATACAACACCCATACGCCGCAGTTCGAGATCATAGCGGGCAAGGGTATCGACTGGTTCGATCTGACGATCAGGGTGAGCTATGGGGACATGGTGGTGCCGTTGAATGAATTGCGGAAGGCTATCCTGGGTAAACAGGACTATATATTATTAGCGGACGGCAGTCTGGGGCTGCTGCCGAAAGAATGGTTGGAGAAGTATACCTTGTTGCTGCGGATCGGGCAGGTGAAGGATGGCGGGTTGCGGCTGCCGGCCGTGCATTGGTCGGTGCTGGCGGAATCGGGGGGTGGAACGGTCGACGAGGCGTTGCAGCAGGAACTGGAGGAGAAGCGGCGGCGATGGCGGGACGTGGGTCAGGCGCAGACCTGGCCGGTGCCGGATGAGGTGCAGGCGCAGCTGAGAGACTATCAGCAGGGCGGGTATCAGTGGCTGTGCCTGTTGGATGAGATGGGCTGGGGCGGGTGCCTGGCGGATGATATGGGGCTGGGGAAGACGCTGCAGACGCTCAGTTTTTTGCAGCATGTCGTGGAGCGTTATCCGTCGGAGACGCATCTGGTCGTGTGTCCGACTTCGCTGTTGTATAACTGGGAGGCGGAAATGAAAAAGTTTGTGCCTTTGCTGGAGCGGCATATTCATTATGGTGCGGAGCGTGCGTTGGACGAGGAGACTTTCAGGCGGGCGCGGGTCATTCTGACGAGTTATGGGATGGTGCGCAGCGATATCCAGCATTTGTCGGCGTTCCCGTTCGGCTATGTTATCCTGGATGAGAGCCAGGCGATCAAGAATCCGGCGTCGCAGGCCAGGAAGGCGGTGCAGCAGCTGCAGGCTCGTAACAGGGTGGCGCTGAGCGGCACGCCGGTACAGAACAGGACTTTCGACCTGTATGCGCAGATGGATTTCCTCAACCCGGGGATGCTCGGCAGCGCCGAATTTTTCAGGGAGGAATTTGCGACGCCTATCGACCGGAACGGTGATAAGGAAGCAGCGGCAAGATTGCGTAAGCTGGTGTATCCTTTTATTTTACGCCGGACCAAGGAGCAGGTGGCGCGGGATCTTCCGGACAAGACGGAGATGATCCTCTGGTGTGAGATGGGGGAGCAGCAGCGAAAGATCTATAATAAGTACAAGGAAGCGTACCGGTCGGCGTTACTGGATCGGATAGCCGAAGAGGGGATGGGCCGGAGTTCGATATATATCCTGGAAGGGCTGACGAAGTTGCGGCAGATCTGTGATAGTCCGGCGTTGTTGAAGAGCGAGGGAAAGCGTGGTGGGTTGGGGTTTGAGGAGGGGGAAGAGGGGCCGTTGGATGCGGGCGAGGAGGATGAGGGCGTGGCCGGCGAGGGGGGGTATCCGAATGAGAGTGCGAAGATGGAAGAGTTGATCCGGGAGATCGATGAGAATGCGGGTCATCACAAGGCGCTGGTGTTCTCACAGTTCACTTCCATGTTGCGGTTGATCCGGCAGGCGTTGGAAGAGCGGGGCATCCCGTATTTATACCTGGATGGCAGTGTGCCGGCGGAGGATCGGCGGCGGGCTGTACAGCAATTCCAGGAGGAGGAAGATACGAGGATCTTCCTGATCAGCCTGAAGGCGGGCGGGGTAGGGTTGACGTTGACGGCGGCCGATTATGTGTACCTGGTGGACCCCTGGTGGAACCCGGCGGCGGAGCAGCAGGCTATCGACCGGAGCCATCGGATCGGGCAGGAGAAGAAGGTGTTTGCCTACCGGATGATTTGCCGGGATTCGGTGGAGGAGAAGATCCTGCAGTTACAGGAGCGGAAGAGGAGCCTGGCGGCGGATTTGATTGCGGATGAGGTGGGGTTTGTGAAGACGCTGACGCGGGAGGATGTGGATTATTTGTTCGGGTAGGAGGGGATTTATCGAAGAACGATGGAGGAGAGAGCATGGCTGATCACCGGGGTGTCAGACATACTCTCTTGTTAAACACTTATTGAATAAAGTGTTTAGTTGACTTCCCAAATCTTGGCATCAGGATAAGGTCCCCATTCCTCTGTGCTAAATCCTTCTTCGAACAAGATATCGCCCGAGGTCGAATCCGAGGTGAATGTTTCACCCGGATATTCATCCTCCAATTTGGTTATTTCCACCTCGGTGGATTCATTATCGTGGTAAGTCTCGGCAAGGTTAAACCAATAATATCCAATTGGACGCGACTTGGCAGGTGAGGGTGCATGCGACTTTGCAGCTGAGGTTTGGTGCGGCTTGAAAGCTGAGGCACCTGCCAAACCGGCAATTGTGGCTAATATGGCAACACCATATGAAATCTTTTTCATCATTTTTTATTTACAAGGATAATTAATTATGCCTACTCTTTTTTGCAGGTTTTCGGCTGCCCCTGATTATTGCAATAATATCTTTTTGTATCGACCTCCATCACGGCAAAGCACATCACTGCCGTCAGCCCCAAAGCCGGTTTGTTAACCATATACTTTGGTTTTCAGTAAAAGTGTACTGCTATGTGGAAATCGATAATGGAAACAATGAAATTAGCCGCGGTGGAGGGGCATTAGGAGTAACGGTAAGACCAGGGGAAGTAGGATTAGAGAAGACTAAGTAAAATCATTTTTTCGTGAAAACCAAGAGCTATCATGAATGGAAATTAAAAAACGAGCAAATATTTACGTTTGCTCACAGACTTATTAAATAGGGTATTAATGTCAAACATATTGATGTGCAGTAAATAAGATGTGCACATCCGGTTTGTGAAGTAAATGGATACATGTAGCGGGTTTTTCTGAGAAAAAGGCTTGTTAAAAAATAAGAAATTAACAGGGATTAACCTGTTTTGCCGGGCGGCTGGTTAATTTTGAGGGTATAAATCTTGTTTATGCATTGGTCAAATTTCCTGCAGGAGCTGTTGACAGTGGCAGATAAATACTACCTGATAGCGGGTATTGCCTTCCTCGTCTTTTATGTCCTGCTGAGAAAGCGGATCACCTGGAAGAAGATCCAGCCGAAATTTCCGGCGATGAAGGACTACCGAAGGGAAATTCTTTTTTCCACGATCTCGATCCTCATTTTTGTGATTCCGCCGATGTTCTTGCTGGAGAATGACTATCTGCGACCGCACACGACCTTTTATAAGGACATTTCAAGACATGGATGGCTGTATTTCTGGGGCGTCTTTCCGCTGTTATTGCTGATACATGATACCTATTTCTATTGGATGCACCGGCTGATCCATCACCCGGGATTATTCAAACGGGTGCATCTTGTGCATCACCGGTCGGTGAATCCTTCACCGTGGGCGGCGTATGCTTTTCATCCTTTGGAAGCCGTTTTGGAGTCGCTGATCTTTGTCATTTTCCTTTTCACGATTCCGATCACCACGTGGCATTTGTTGATTTTTTTCGTCATCAGCCTGTTATATAATGTCTACGGCCACCTGGGATACGAATTGTATCCGGCCGCATTCAATAAGCATTGGGCAGGGAAGTGGCTGAACACTTCTATCAGTCACAATTTGCATCACCATTACTTTAAAGGTAATTATGGGCTGTACTTTTTGTTCTGGGACCGCATGATGGGGACCTTACGGAAAGATACGGATGAGGCTTACCGAGAGGTGACAGGCCGGGTAAAGGGGGTGGCGGTGACAGCGCTGCTGTTGTTGGTGAGCGTTGCCGGAGTACATGCGCAGGTAAAGTCGGACGACATCACGGGTGTCTGGCTGACGCATGGGGATAAGCCGGCCCGGATCCAGATTTACAAGACTGGGAGCAAGTATTATGGGAAGATTATCTTTTTACAGTTCCCGACAGAAAATGGACGGCCGTTGGTGGACAAGAACAATCCGGACCAGGCGAAACAGGGGCAACCTGTGCTGGGGCTGGAAATATTGAATGGATTCGAATTTGATAAGGACGAATGGGACGGTGGGCATATATACGACCCCGAGAGCGGCAAGACGTACAGTTGTACGTTGTCGCTGAAAGACCCGCATACGCTGAAGGTGAGGGGTTATGTGGGGATATCCATGTTTGGACGGACGGAGATCTGGACCTGGGTCAACCCTTGACCAGTTCGATGCCGGCGTCGGTGAGGGTGATCTTTCTTTCCTTGTAAAGTTTTCCCGTGGTCATTTTGAATGTTTTCTTGCTCATGCCGAAGAAGGAGTAGATCGCTTCGGGATCAGACTTGTCGTGATAGGGCAGGCGGCCTTTGTGTTCTTTCAGCAGGCGAAGGACTTTGTCGGCGGCATCTTCGACGCGGCTGTAGCCGGGGCGGCCGGCGGCGACGTCGATCTGGGTTTGGCCGGAAGGGGACTGGTCGGCGGGGAGGATGTTTTTGATGAAACCGGGAAAGCGGTCACCGACTTTGATATCCCGGAAGATCTCGTTGAAATGGAGGACGCCGGTATGGCGGTTATTGATGATGACGACATAGCCGATATCGGTGCGGCGGTAGACGGTGAGATCGACGAGGTCATTGTCTTTCACGGTCAGGTTCTCATTGCTGAGAGAGGGTTCGATTTTTTCGGTAGCAGCGAGGCGGCCGGTCTGTTCATCCAGGTAGATGCGGACGAGGTAATCGCCGCCGAGGCGCATGCCGCTGAGTTGTTTTGATTTCGGGACAAAGATATCTTTCATCAGCCCCCAGTCTAGGAAAGCGCCTTGCGGGGTGATGCTGACGACCTGTAAC
Organism: Chitinophagaceae bacterium; assembly: GCA_003167015.1. Lineage (GTDB taxonomy): Bacteria > Bacteroidota > Bacteroidia > Chitinophagales > Chitinophagaceae > Puia. Next base: position 6,483 of record PMUF01000613.1, read on the forward strand.
AGGACGATATCGCCCAGGACCCCTTTAGGCTGCTGGGTGGTGGCGATGACCCGGTCTTCACTGTCATGGTAGAGGAAGACCTTGATCTGGTCACCGATTTTGGCGTGACGGGGCACAAATCTTTTGGGCAGAAGGATACCTTCGCCCCCATCGTCGAGGATGAGGCCCATGGAGAGTTCCCGTTGTACAGTCAAGGTGTTGTATTCGCCAATCCGGATCATCGGGTAAAGGTACGATGTTCGGCGGTATTTGGGGGTATAGGTAAAAACAAAGGATCGACACCTTGTGGGGCCGATCCTTGTCGTCACAATAATGCCGCACATGAAGAATTCCCGGGTGGCATCTACCAGATATAGTGACGAAGGGCAACGGCGCTGCGTTGCCTGACTAAGCATTTTTGAGGTGGAAAGGCTAAATGTAGGGGCGAAACGATAGGATGCCGGTAAGTGAAAAGGCAATAACAGAAGGAAAAACTTGTGTAGATTCGCGGGATGCGTAAATCTATTCTTTTATTACCGGCGCCTGCGATTTTACTGATGACAGTCCTGGTGTCCTCCTGTTCGAATGATACGGGGCATGTCGCGGTGGGGAGTGGGACCCGGTATGTGAATAATGCCGGTGGACCGCAGACGGTAAAATTACCGGACGGGAGTCACGTTGTGCTCATGGACGGAACAACGATCGTTGTGTCGAAGGGGTTCGGAAAGGAAGATCGTGATGTGGAAATAGACGGCCAGGGTTTGTTCGTTGTGCAGGCACCGGGCATGGGGAGCAAACCTTTTGTAGTGCATACGGGAAACCTGATTATCCAGGTACTGGATACGACCGGGGCTGGCGGATCGGCGGGATCGGGTGCTGGCGGGTCTGTGGCCGGCACGGGTGGATGGGATGCGCGCTTCGCGGTAGAAGCGGTGCGGAAGCAACCCGGGGAAGAATCGGACCTGCTGGACGGGAAGTTGCGGGTAACGAAGTCTTATCATTCCGATACGGATAACGAGCCGGAGGTATTGGGTGCGGGGGATATGGTGATGATCAACCGGGAGATCGATTTGATGGAAAAGGAAAAGATGACCGGACCGGAGGAGGATAAAGTCAAAGAGAAGTATCATATAGCGGATAAGTAATGCCGATGGGGCACTACCCTACCTCATCTTCGGCAAAGGTCAGCACATAATTATTAGGGTCGGTGATAGAGAATTCGGTGGCGCCGTAGAAGGTCTTTTGGAGACCATGGATAACGTTAACTTTGTCATGGATGGCTTCGAAGAATGACCGGATGTTGGCGATCCTGATGTAGAACAGCAGGGAGCCGCCGTCTGTGCGGCTGATCTGGGGCAGGGTATCGCCGAGGCTTTCAAACGTCTGGAACATGAAGGTGACTTTGCCGCTGCTGACCATGGCCCAGACGAGTTGACCTTCGCCTTCGCCGGGGACGGACATGATCTGCTGGAAACCGAGGAGTTTATAGAATTCGATAGTCGAGCGAATATCTTTTACAAAAAGGTTGGGGGCGAGCGAATCCATTTTTAGTCTGTTTAGTTTTTTTTAAAAGAAAAGTGAGTGTAAATATACTAAATTATTTAGTACATAAGTGTTTGCCGCAGGGGTTTTTGGAGAATAAATGGGTCTAAAAAAGGGACTAATCAGGATTATGCCACAAGTCATATCATACCAGATAGCGGACAGCATCGATGTCAGGGCATTCAGGACGGCTTATCGGGAGGGTATCTATCATTATGATGCCGATGAATTGTTTTATATGACCGATGAGACCTGTTATGTGTATGTGTTCAGGTACGGGGTCGTGTGTTTTCTGGGGTATAACGAGGGGGAGGCTTCGGCCTTTTTGGATCGGATCGCTCCTTTTTGCAAGAATGTCTTTGAGCTAAAATTGAGCGAAGAGTTCGAGGTGGAGACGGATGCCCGGGAGAATAAGTTTGGGTATAATAAGATAGAGATCACGAAGCCGGATATCGAGGTGCTGCGGCTGATCATGCTGAATGTCAGCCAATCGGTGGCGTTGGATTATTATTCTGAGCAGACCAACCTGTTACAGGAAGAGACTAATTCTCACACGATGAACCTGGAGCGGAGGGGGAGGTTGAGCATATCGGGCAATAACCTGAAAAAGTATATCGGCAAGACGCTCAACCTGAAGAACCGCATTGCGGAGAACCTGTATATTTTCGATTCACCGCCGGAGGCCTGGGAGGATGAAAATCTCAACCGGATCGACCAGGGGTTGAAACGTACTTTCGATCTGCAGGAGCGATACCGGGATATCCGCGAGGGGTTGGAGATCGTGCGGGAGAATCTCGAACTGTTCAAAGACCTGTTGCAATACCGGAACAGTACTTTCCTGGAATGGATCATTATCATCCTTGTTGCGCTGGAGGTGATCAACCTGGTGATCGATAAATTACTCAAGGGGTAAGCGGCGACTGCTGCCTGGGCCGGCGAAGTAAAAGGCCCGGAAGGGTTGTTGTGTTTTTTGTACACACCTTAAAGTGCATGACGCGAGCTACAAATGCGTTATATTTTATTTTTTTGCATATATTTTTAAAAAATTGATAATCATTGCTTTGAAAATGTGCTGAGGCATTTTTTCCCGATATATTTTATACTAAGCGAATAATAGTTGCCATCGCCTTCCCCAATTTTTTTCTTTGGAGCCTAAAAAATTATCAGCGGCCTTTTGCTGAAATGATACCAGAACCGATTGCTTGTAGATGACGACATTCTCTCCTGAGGAGCTCTCACTATCCGGCTATCTGATGTCCGGTCTTCTTCGGCAAGGTGCTATTCACTCACCATAACAAACAGCTGTTTATGACAAAACTACGATTGCCTGAACTGGACGGAGTCCAGTTCGCACTTTTCGGCCCCAAGGACGAGAAGTGCCGACCCTATGATAGCGCGAAACAACCGAGCCTTGGCGAAGGTTGCGAACAAGGTTCCAACGGTGTTGGAACCGAAGTTCTGTACTTTTCGCGAAAATTTTTTTTCGCGGCCAGAATGCTTGCATGCATTTTTTTACTCATTCTTTTTCAAATGGCGCGGGCGCAGAACAAGACCATCACTGGTGTGGTGACGGATGATAAGGGGGCGCCGCTAGCCGGGGCTACCGTCACGGTGAAAGGAACTGTGGATGCCGTGAATACGGATGCGGCCGGGAAATTCACTCTTTCCGTGCCGTCTTCAGCGACCAAACTGGTCATTTCCTTTGTGGGATATGAACCTCAGGAGGTGGCGTTGACGGGGTCGGCGGTGAAGGTTGGAATGGTTCAAACCCGGTCTAACCTGGATGAAGTTGTTGTAGTAGGGTATGGAACGCAGAAGCGGAAGGATGTAACGGGATCGGTGTCCAGCGTCAAGGGGGCGGACATCAAGGAACTGCCCGTAACGGATGTGACGGCGGCTTTTNNATTTGCAGGGGAGGGCTGCGGGGGTTGAAGTCATCCAGAATTCGGCTCAGCCGGGGGGGATGACTCCTACGATCATCATCAGGGGGCTGTCTTCGTTGCACCAGCCGGCGCCGTTGTATATCGTGGATGGGGTGCGCGTGCCGGGGGATAATATCAATATCCAGGATATTGCGTCGATCGATATCTTAAAAGACGCCAGTGCCGCTGCGATTTATGGTTCGGCTGCGGCCGGTGGAGTCATTCTAATCACCACGAAGAAGGGGACCGGGTCGAAACCGCAGGTCAATTTCAATTCGAGGTATGGCATCACGACGCCTAAGCTGGTGCCGCTGGTGCGTAAGGCTGACTACATCAAACTGGAGAACGTCATCAATCCCACTTATTTTGCGGGTGCTACACAGACGGATACACTTCCGGATGTGGATTGGGTGCATGAATTGTATGGCAATGCTTACGAGCAAAACTATAACCTTTCGGTCACGGGCGCGGGCCAGAACGTCAACTATCTCATGTCCGGGTTCTACAATGCGCAGAAGGGCATTTTTGTGCGGAACTATTCCAATATCGGCGGGATCCGGGTCAATACAGATTATAAGCTAGGGAACTGGATCAAGATCGGCGAGCAGCTGGCTTTGTCGGAGCGCAAGACGCAACCGTTGCTCGGTGATGACGCGGAGCTGCACAATGCCCCTTTCCGGACGGCGCCGATCATCCCCGTCAAGAATGAGAACGGCCAATGGGGAACGATTCCGCCGGGCTATGGCATTCAGTTCGGCGGTCCCAACCCGCTGGGGGCGGCCTATGCCGCCACTGCGTCCGATATTCAGAATAACTTTCAGGGGAACGTCTATGCAGAGATCAAGCTGCCGTTGCAACTGACCTTCAGGACCACGCTGGGTTATTCTTACTTCCTGGAAACCGAGGACTTTTACCAGGCCCCTTTCAATTTCGGCGCCGACCAAAATCCCACCAACTCCCTGAATAAGTTGTATAACCAGAGCGGTCAGCTGCTGGACAACTTTGTGCTGACCTATAACCAGCAATTCGGAAAACATTCCATCAATGCAGTGGCCGGTTATGAGCAAATCACGACCAAGCTCGACAATCTCAACACGACCGTGACGTTCAACGGGCTGCCGGATTACTCCATTGTCACGACTTCTTCGTCGACGACCACGGCAACCGGCACTTATGACGGGAACGGGCTGATCAAGTCTTATTTCGGGCGGGTGAACTATAATTTCGACCAGCGGTATTATCTGTCGGGGTCAATCCGGCAGGATGCCAATTATACGGTGTTCGGTCCGGATATGCAAAAAGGCACCTTTACGGCGGCATCGGCCGGCTGGAATATCAGTGATGAGAGCTTTTTCACCGGCTTGTTACCGGTGGTGAGCCTGCTGAAGCTGCGAGGCAGCTACGGTTCGCTGGGGAATAGTAATGTGCCGCCCTATACTTTTGCCGCCTTCTACGGTCCATATTCGGGCATTTACGGCTTTAACAATACCTCGGTGAACGGCGCCAATTTTGCGCCTTATGCGCCTTTGCTGATCGGGTCGTCGATCAATACGATAGCCAATCCGAACCTGCACTGGGAGACGGTGAAGGAGACGAATATCGGCCTGGACGGAGAGTTATACAAGGGGAAAATATATTTCAGTGTGGAGTGGTATAAAAAACTGACCGATAATATGCTGTATGCGTTGTTGCTGCCGCCGAATGCGGGTTATTCTGGCTCCTTCTTCACCAATATCGGCAACGTGGAGGGTAAAGGCGTCGACATTCTGCTGGGATATAAGGACAAGGTAGGGAAGGTAAGCTATGATATTACGGCAACGGCGGGTTT
>PMUF01000439.1 GCA_003167015.1 Chitinophagaceae bacterium
CCCGCGAATGATGATGCTCAACGTCCAGATCATGGCCAGCCCCACGTGCGGCCCCCCAATCCCTTCGCCGGCGCTGCCTTAGAAAAAGAAAGGGTTTGCAGCACTCCACAACATCCGGCGTGTATTCTGGTAGACCATGTAACCACGTTTATCCGCATTCAGCACCGATAAGTCCCCCGTGAAAAGCTTCGATTGAACATAAGGCAACGCCAGCAGGCTCGGTACATTGGCATCGTCCATCAGCGTGTGATTGCCGAAACCGTCTGCTTCATAGGCAAAGACCTCTCCATACACCGGATGCGTGACGATCGCATGCTCATTCAACGCATTGATAAGGTCCGTCTCCAGCGCAAACGCCGGACCATCCAGCTCCTTGCCGATCGATAACGCCTGCAGCATCGTCCGCAGGTTGCGCAGACTACTCAGGGCAAATAAATTGTCCGGTATCAGGAATGGGAAGATCGTCGCATCATCACTGGCGCGGAACATAGAATGGATCAGACCAACTTTTTTGGTAGGATACCCATAACCCTTCATCGGAACACTGTCCGTGGCATATTGGCTCCTGCGCTGGAAAGTATAAGGCCCCTGGCCGTCCTTACGCTGCTGCTCTTTGAATGTCTGCAGCACCTTGCCCATCGCCATCAGCCAGTCCGCGTCGAAAGGACTGACATCACCCGTCGTTTCCCAATACCCGTGAGCCAGCCGGATGGGATAACAAAGACTGTCGATCTCCCATTTCCGCTCGTGGATGCCCGACTTCATATCCGTCACATCCGTTGCCTTCCATTCGCTGATCTTATTCGGGTCTTTATAGAATGCATTGGCATATGGATCACGGAGGATACAGATCACCTGGCGGTGGATCACCCCCTTGATCAGTTGCTGCAAATCCTTATCCTGCTTACAAAGAGACAGATACGGCCATACCTGTGCGCTGCTGTCCCTCAGCCACATGGCATCGATATCCCCGGTGATCACATAAGTATCCGGCTTGCCGCCTGTCAGCTCGAAATTCACCGTCGTATCCAGCGTGTTCGGATAGCAGTTCTCGAACAACCAGCCCAATTCCTTATTCCCGATATTTTCCCGCACTTCCCGGATGATCTTTTCAACCGCTTCGCTTCTGAACTTGCGCTGCGCTGCCGCTATCCGCACCACCGGGAATCCGTCCGCATCCATTGTCATCCCTGCTCCCATCGCCCCTGTTCCCGCTAACGTCCCCTTACCCGCCAGCACACCCGCACCGGCTATCATACTTTTTTGAAGAAATTGTCTGCGTCGCATATCGTTATTTTTCGGTTCACAAACTACGTTATTTTCCTTTTAGCTACTCCGTTTAGTCCGCCCGCTCAGCCCACTCCTTGATCCGTCCATCAGCCCGCCATCTCGTTTTCCAGCCCGGACGCCTTGATCGGCTGCTTCCAGCCAGTTCGGGCCACATAGAAAACCCCTACGCCACATGCAGTCAGGAAAAGCCCCAGCAACGCCGCAAGCCCCGTAGAATACCAGATGAACAACCAAATCGAGACCGACAGGATGACCGGCAAAGGATATAGCCACATCTTGAAAGGCAGACCGGCAGTCCCGTTCCGCCTGCGCAGTATCACTACCCCAATGGACTGTGCCACGAACTGCACCAGTATCCGCATCGCCAGGATAGCGCTGATCGCATTTTCCAACCGCAACAACAGGCTGAATACCAGCCCTAGCCCGGCGACAAACAACAGCGAGATATAAGGAAAATCCTTCCGGGGATGAAGTTTGGCAAAAAAAGGAAAGAAATTGCCGTCCGCAGCCGCGGCATAAGGGACCCGCGAATAACCCAGCACTACGGCGAATAATGACGCAAACGCTATCCACAGCACCAGCAACGTTGCTACCTGTGCCGCCCGTGTACCGTATAGCTTTTCCATGAAAAGACTGATCACGAACTTCGATTGCATGGCCTGCTGCCAGGGGATCACGCTCACAACGCTCCAGTTCATGGCCAGGTAGAGGATGGTGATACAAATAATGGAGATGAAAATGCTGCGGGGAATATTCCTGCCCGGGTTGCGTATCTCACCCCCCAGATGACAAACATTATAATAGCCCAGGTAACTATAGACCGTCTTGACGGACGCCTGCCCGACCAGTAAAGCAAACGTACCGCTAAACAGTGACTCCCCCCCCGACGGCAGTGGAGAATACGCCACCCGGCGATGAGTGAGCCCGCTGACGATGATCCACAACATCGTAATGATGACCCCCGCCCACAAGAAAACCGATATTTTGCCTATCTCCCGCGTATTCCGGTAAAGCAATGCCGTGATCACCATCACCAGCAGGGCGCTGACAGCCTTCTCTTCCCAAAAGCTCAGCGGAACGAGATAATTGCAATATTGCGCAAAGCCTATAGCGCCCGAAGCCACCACCAGCGACGACAACAGGCAGGTCTGCCACACGAAAAGGAAAGACATCAGGCGCCCCCCCTTCTTCCCATAGGCCTCCTTCAAAAAATTATAGCTGCCGCCGGCCAGCGGATAGGCCGCACCCAGTTCACTCCAGATCATTCCGTCCACTAATGCCGTAAAAGCTCCGAAAACCCAGGCCCAGATAAAAAGATTGCTGCCGACAGACTTTATCACGATAGACAACATCACGAAAGGCCCGATGCCTACCATGTCGATCATATTGATAGAGGTCGCCTGTAATAAACTGATTTCTCTCTTCATATCCGCGCGAACTCCCCTATCGCAGTGATCAACTTATCGAGATCTTTCGTCGTGGTATAGACGTTTGGCGTTATACGCACCCCGCGGACGTTCTCCCAATTAACGTTGGTCGTATGGATCTTATATTCGTTGAAAAGGTAGTTATCCAGGTCCACCGGTGTCTTGCCTTCGACACTGACCACCCCGATGGCACAGGCATACCCCGGCTTCAGCGAAGTATGCAGCTTCACCTTCGGCATGGTCTGTACCCGCGTCGCCCAGTAGTTCTTCAGGTAGCCGATGCGCTGCTCCTTGCGCTTGCTCCCGATGCCTTCGTGGAAGTTGATGGCTTCGCCGATGCCTTGCTCGATGGGGAAGCTGCGCGTTCCGAGGGCTTCGAACTTGCGAATGTTG
>PMUF01000201.1 GCA_003167015.1 Chitinophagaceae bacterium
GTAATGACCACAAAACGGCCCGGTAACGAAATCTCACAGCTTAACCTGGGACCCTTTGCCGCAATCGGCTCTTTCAGGATTTGCACCAGGATATGAGGCTTGCCATTCAATACTTCGTTGATTTTACCCGTTTTGATGATCTCAGGCTCCACCTGGAAGGTGCCGAAGTCGAAGCCATCCGGACTGTTGTCATTCATCGCCTGCTGCGTGAATTTCAACAGCGACCTCGCATAGGGACTCAGATCGGTGTAATGGAGAAAAGCATCTTTTTCAAACCCTACATCTACAAACGCCGCGTTCAATCCGGGGATCAGTTTTTTTACCTTGCCAAGATATAAGTCACCTACCGCAAAGCTGGCATCAGCCTTCTCATGGTGGAGCTCCACCAGCTTTTTATCCTCTAATAGGGCTATTTCTACACCCTGTGGAGTTGCATTTATGATTAGTTCCTTATTCAAGCGTATCGAGCGTTTTCCATCAACATCAGCCATTTTACTGATCAAAAATCATTGCCCACATCCCTCACCACTATTTATTCTTCTTCTTATGGCGATTCTTTCTCAGTCTTTTCTTACGCTTATGCGTCGCAATCTTATGACGCTTACGCTTTTTACCACAAGGCATACTTAATTCGTTTTTTAGTTAATTAATATATATCTGTCTCTGTTTCTAACATTTATCGCAAAGCCTGTATCCGCTGGTCGATATCCCGAATCATCTCAGGATTACCGATCAGCTTCTTCGCGGCCTCATACCACCGGATGGCTTCGGCCTTATCCCCCTTTTGCTGTTGAACTTCGGCTAGCAGAAGCATGGCTTCGATATTCGCAGGTTCATGCCTGACCACAGTCGTCAGTCGTTCCACTGCCCTATCGAATTGCCCCGACTCTATCCCCCCCAGACCCAGCATAAACTGGGCATACATATTGGTGGAATCCCGGTGGGCTACCTCTAATATCCGCTGAATCCCCTGCATGACCTCCGTCGGATTGTCGGCCGAACTGCCGAAAATATAACTCGCGCCTAATCCGACCTTCGTCGAATCATTGTTGGGGTTCAGTTCTAATGCCTTTTCAAACAGCTCTTTAGCATTCGTGGCCATCCAGATCTTCAACGCCTGGTTATCCTGGTCACGCAAGCTTTGCAAAAATAATTGGGCAGCAAAGGTGAGACTTTTTTCGCTATTTTCCAACTTAGCCGCTTCCCCCGTATAATAGGCATATAATAAAAAGCCGCTCTGGACCGAATCTTTCCAGAAACCGGCCAGCAAATGATCAGCATTCAATTGCTGCGCTTTCACGTCGCCCCGGACAACCGACTGTTGAAGCCTGCCTACATATGATGATTGCGCCGGCGTCAACTTGGCCTGCGATGCTTGTAGAATATCCTGTAAACCAATGGATTTAATAGCCGGTGCTCCTGCAGCGCTATCAGCGGCTGCAACCAGCTTCTTGTGAGGTGGAACGGTTTGCCCCAAAAAATACAGAGTGAGTAAGATGAATACCCCGGCGCCCGCTAACAGGATTTGCTGTCTCTTCATGACGGATGATTAGAGACGCAAGTTACATCTCTTCATCCGGGTTTGGCTGATCTTCCTTGACAGACTGCAATTTTTTTACTTCCGCCACAAACTCTTTGGCAGGTTTAAAAGCAGGAATAAAATGCTCAGGAATATGTACTGCCACATTCTTCTTTATATTGCGCCCGATCTTGGCAGCCCTCTTCTTAGTGATAAAGCTCCCAAACCCACGTATATAAATATTCTCTCCCTGGGACAGGGTCTCTTTCACTTCCTTGAACATGGTTTCCAACGTCACCAGGACGTCAACTTTAGGTATTCCTGTTTTTTCTGAAATTTGATTCACCAGGTCTGCCTTTCTCATGGGGATTAAGTTTTATAAGTTTCTGATTTTAAATATATAACAAAATTATTAATTCACAACTTCTTGTCCGAAAAATCCTTTTAGGCTATTAAAATACTGGATTTGGTTGAATGGTGCAAGAATTCGCTAAAATATTGATACTTAATTTTTTTTAACAGAAAAAATGCAAAAAAAGGCCCGATTTGCTCAAAAGCTGCTAAAATGGCACCAGCACCAAAATTTCCGCCAAATGCCCTGGAAGGGGGAAAAAGATCCCTACAGGATTTGGTTGAGTGAGGTGATACTTCAACAAACCCGCGTTGAGCAGGGATGGGCCTATTACGAAAAATTCGTGTCGGCATTCCCCACAGTACACGACCTGGCCACCGCGTCCGAACAATTCGTCTTCAAACTCTGGGAAGGTCTCGGCTACTATAATCGTTGCCGCAACCTCATGGCCACTGCAAAACGCATTGACTCAGAATACTACGGCCGGTTTCCCACTACCTACGAAGAAATTCTCACTCTCAAAGGCATCGGACCCTACACCGCTGCTGCCATCGCGTCTTTTGCCTACAACCTTCCCCATGCTGTAGTGGACGGAAATGTCACCCGCGTCTTATCCCGCTACTTCGGGATCTCTACGCCCATCGACACCACCGCCGGAAAAAAAGAATACGCGGAAATGGCGGAGATGCTCCTGGACAAACAGCGGGCAGGCATTTACAACCAGGCTATTATGGATTTCGGCGCTACCGTTTGCACGCCGCGAAACCCCCAGTGCGCCTCATGTGTGCAGCAACCCGATTGCCAGGCGTGGCAAAAAGGCCTCACCGGACAACTGCCCATTAAAGAAAAGAGTATCATCAGAAAACGGCGATGCCTGTATTATTTTATCGTCGAAACACCTGACGACAAAGTTTATATCCGGCAGCGAAGCGGCAAAGACATCTGGGCAGGACTCTATGAATTTATTCTTTTCGAGACCCCCGAACCCGTTTGGCCTTCCGCCATCCTGGAATCAGAATTTGCCCGGCAACTCTTTGAAGGGCAGGCACTCACAGCCAGGTATATCTCCCGCACCTACCAACAGGAATTGACACACCAGTCCCTGCAGGGCCAGTTCATCACTGTCCGGTTGGATCGGCCGCTCTCCGGCCTCGGCGACTACATGCTCGTCCCCAAAAGGAGGCTCAAAGAATACGCTTTCCCGAAATTCATCAACGCCTGGCTGCAGGATCCCACACCGGCACAAAGCTTGTTCTGATTTTGTTCTGATTTGGCCCCACCACCGGGGTGCCGCAGCCGGAAAAATTTATGTTTTCCTGAAAAAACGGTAACTTTATCAACGCTGTATGTTGGATTGCGACAGTCCAGTTCAGGCGTCTAAGGACACCAGTCCAAGGAATTAATTCTTAAGATGATTTGTAAACTTTTCAAACTTCGTGTATGAGAGGCGTAAATAGGGTGATGCTGATTGGCAATTTAGGAAAAGACCCGGACGTACAATTTTTGGATGGTAATATTGCTGTTGCCAAATTCTCCCTGGCAACGACCGAGACCTTTAAAGATAGGGCTGGCAAACTCATCTCCCAGACAGAATGGCACACGGTGGTCCTTTGGCGCGGTCTGGCCGAACTGGCCCAAAAATACCTCCACAAAGGAAGCCTCGTTTATATCGAAGGCCGTCTCAGAACCCGCAGTTGGGAAGATAAGGAAGGAAATAAGAAATTTGCCACCGAAGTCGTCGGCGACAACCTGATCATGCTCGACAAAAGGACGGACGGAGGCTCCCATTCCTCCCTCCATCACCAGGAAGGGATCGAAGGACTTGGCAACTCCGATACCCCTCCCTCAGTAGGCGAACCTTCTGAAGATTTGCCATTCTAAGGCCATCCTGTCTGATTATTCATCAAACCCATTTAATTTTGGATTTGTCTTTGTTTACATCTGCTTTTTCACCGGATCTGCTGGTTATCAATCCGCAGGCAACCACGATCCTCGCCATTATTATCCTTTTCCTGCTCATCCTTTCCTTCGTGCTCGCAGGCTCCGAAGTCGCCTTCTTCTCCCTGACCTATAAGGACATCAATATCCTGAAGACCAAACAGGATGCCTCCTGGCGACGAATCGTCGCCCTGCTCGAAGAACCCAGAACGCTTCTCGCCTCTCTGCTCATAGCCAATAGCATTATTAATATCTCCATTATTATCCTCGCAAATTTTCTCATCGACGAAATGGTCCTGCTGAAACAGGACTTCTGGCTATTCGAATTCCTGATCAAAGTGGTCCTCATCGGTTTCGTCATGATCCTCTTCGGAGAAGTCATGCCCAAGATCTGGGCCATCCAGAATAACCTGCAATTTGCCTATTATACGTCCGGCATCATCGAGATCATTCATCTTGCGTTTCGCCGCGTAGGCAGCTGGGCCGTCCACCGGTCCGAACGGCTGGAACATTTCTTCGGCGGAAGAAAATCTTCCCTGAGCGCTGAACAGCTGGAATACCAGATCGACCAGACGACGAAGAACGACGCCTCCGAAGGAGAAAAGAACATTATCAAAGGCATTGTCAAGTTCGGCAGTATTACCGTCAAACAGATCATGCGGACCCGCCTTGAAGTCTCCGGCATCAGCTATGACCTCTCTTTCGCCGAACTCCGGGCAAGGGTGGAAGAACTGCACTATTCCCGCCTGCCCGTTTACAAGTCCAGCCTCGACGAACTGGCGGGCCTGATCCATACCAAGGACCTCATCGCCTGGTTGAACCAGCCCGGGGATTTCGACTGGCACAGCCTGCTGCGTCCTGCCTATTTTGTACACGAACATAAGCTGATCGAAGACCTCCTGCAGGAATTTCAGCAGAAAAGGATCCACTTTGCCATCGTCGTCGACGAATTCGGTGGCACCAGCGGCATCGTCACCATGGAAGACATCCTCGAAGAAGTCATCGGCGATATCCACGACGAATTCGACGAAGAAGAGACCGGTAGCCGCAAACTGGACGATGGCAGCTACATCTTTGAAGGCCGCACTATGCTGAACGATGTGTGCAAAACAATGAACATTCCCGTCGATACCTTCGACAAGGTGAAAGGAGAGAGCGATTCCCTCGCCGGGCTGATCCTGGAAATTTCCGGCGATATCCCGAAAGTCAACGATGTCATCCCTTTCGAAGATTTTGAATTCACCATCCTGGACGCCAACAGCAGCCGGATTAAAAAAGTAAAGGTGGCTATTCGCCTGCCATCCTGATGGTTACAGACGGCCGGAGGCCGTGACCGATAGGTCAGACATTAGCGTTTTGCGGGAGATGCGCTAATTTTTTGAAAAGCGCATCTCCCGTACATTTATATTGCAGTCAAAAATATCATTTCGTGTCGAGATTCCTACACCGCTTCACATTTCTCCTGGCCTTTGCCTGCTGCTGCCTCCTGGCCTGCAATAGTACCTACACCCCCAAACGGAAAGGCTATTTCAAGATCGATTTCCCCCCACACGAATACCAGACCTTCAATCAGCCCGGCTATCCCTATACTTTCGACTATCCCGTCTACGCCAGCATCGCCCGCGACAGCAGCTTCTTCGACACCGTTCCCGAAAATCCCTACTGGATCAATATCAACTTCCCCCGTTTCGGCGCAACGATCTATATCAGCTATAAGGACATCGGCCCTCAATCAAGCGCCAAAGGCACGGGCAATTCTTTTGACAAGCTCCGCGACGATGCCTTCAAAATGACCTATAAACATACTTATAAGGCCAGCTCTATCCAACCTACCGTCATCCAGACGCCCAACGGCGTCGGTGGTATCTTTTTTACCGTCGGCGGTAATGCCGCCACCGCCCAGCAGTTCTATCTCACCGACACCACCCGCCATTTCCTCCGCGGCGCCCTTTATTTTGACACCACACCCAACGAAGACTCCCTCGGCATCGTCAACCATTTCCTCCAAAAAGACCTGACACAGCTGATCAATACCTTCAGGTGGAAAAATACCAGCCCACCCCCGCCATCAGCCCGCCTAAACGCCAAATGAACCCTGAAAACAGGTATATTTGTAAGATAAAATCAACTCATTGATAGCAATCGATAATATCCTCGTCAGCGATAGCGTCGTCGAAGAACAATTCGTATGCGACTTGCTGAAATGCAAGGGCGGCTGCTGCGAAGACGGCGACGCAGGCGCCCCCCTCGAAAAAGAAGAACTGGATCACCTCAACGAAGTATATGAAGTGGTCAAGCCCTACCTCACACCCGCCGGTGTCAAAGAGATCGAGACCAACGGCCGTTATCAATATGACCGTGAATTCGGCTGGGTCACGCCCACCATCCAGGGGAAAATGTGCGCCTATGGCTACAAAGATGCCAAAGGCATCATCAAATGTGGCATCGAACAGGCTTATTATGACGGCAAGATCAGCTGGAAGAAACCCATCAGCTGTCATTTGTATCCCATCAAGATCAACCGTACCCGCGCCGGCGAAGTGGTCAATTACGAGCCTCGCGAAACCCTGTGCCGTCCGGGCTGCGTCCAGGGCAAGCGACTCAAAGTGCCGGCCTACGTCTTCCTGAAAGAAGCCATCATTCGTAAATACGGCGAAGACTTTTACGGCGTTCTCGAGCAGCTGGCAGAAAACTATTTTGCAGCAAAAGATAAGTTCTGAAAATATTTCATATAAAACCCTCTCTCCCGTGACAGACACCGCAGCTAACTTTATTGCCCGCAGCACCGTCAAGGCGGAGGATTTGGACCACCGCAAAAAGATTAATTTCAATATCGGCCGCTATAATGCCGTCGTCCCGCAGGGTAAGCAACAATTTGCCGAACTGACCCTCGCACGCGAAAGGGCAAAAAACATCAAGTGGCGCGCCATCGAGACCCTCGACAAGCAGCTGGAAGAATTCGAGTCCGTCTTTACCAGCAGAGGCGGCCGTGTCATCTGGGCGGAGAACACCGACCAGGCGCTCGAAGAGATCCTCGCCATCTGCAAGGAAAAAGGCTGTCGCAGCATCGTCAAGAGCAAGAGCATGGTCACCGAAGAGATCAAGCTCAATCATTTTCTCGAAGAAAATGGCATCGAAAGCGTCGAGACCGATCTCGGCGAATATATCCAGCAGCTCGATGGCGAACCGCCGTATCACATCGTCACCCCTGCCATGCACAAGAGCAAAGAGGATGTGGCAAAACTCTTTTACGAAAAGCTGCATACCCGGCCCGGTCTTACGCCCGAACAACTGACCCTCGTCGCACGGGAAAAATTGCGCAAAAAATACGTCCAGGCAGAGATTGGTATCACCGGGGCGAACTTTATCATTTCCGACATCGGCGGCATCGCCATTACCGAGAACGAAGGCAACGCCCGGCTCAGTGCCTCCTTCCCCAAAACGCACATTGTCATTGCCGGTCTGGAAAAGGTCATCCCCACGCTGACCGACCTTGGACTGTTCTGGCCACTGCTCGCCACCTACGGTACCGGTCAGCGGATAACCGTCTATAATACCGTCATCACCGGCCCCAGACAGCCCGGCGAAGCAGACGGCCCGGACGAAATGATCCTCATCCTGCTCGACAACGGCCGGACCAACATCCTCGCGAATGCCAGGTCCCGGGAAAGTCTCTATTGCATTCGTTGCGGCGCCTGCCTGAATGCCTGTCCAGTATATAAAAATATCGGTGGACACGCCTATGGTACTACCTACAGTGGCCCTATCGGCTCCGTCATTACTCCCCACCTGAAAGATATGCAGGAGTGGAAGCATCTCAGCTATGCCTCTTCACTTTGTGGCAATTGCACCGAAGTCTGCGCCGTGAAGATCAATCTCCACGAGCTGCTGCTGGAGAACCGGCATGAGGCCGTGGAGGACGGCTACTCCACCCTGGCCGAACGAATAGCCTGGAAGGTCTGGCGAAAGGCAAGCCTCAGCCGTCCGCTGATGAATATGGGTACCCAGCAATTAAAGAACTGGTTGGTCGGCAAGGCTTTCAAGGCCTGGACCGCACATCGCGATGCCCTCGACTTCGCGCCTAAGACCTTCAACGAACGCTGGCGCACCGAACGTCCGAAAGGATGAGGCTGCCCCCATGCTCCTATTTAGTACCCATATCACCCCCCGGCTGAGCTATATAGTGGATTTTATCAGCACAGAGTTGTTCGACGGGCACGTGTCCATCACCCTCACCACGGACGTTACCGTCTTCGCCGCCGCCTCCGGCCCGAGGATCAACTATTCGCATCACGACATCCCCGGCTGTTTCACCCTCCGGCCAGTATTTCTGCTCTTCGAATCCAGCATCCGCCCGATCGAAATGGAATGCTTCCCGTTTAATGATCAAAAGGCTTTCTTCCCCAGCGACGGCGATTTTCCTTTCGACATTTTTGCCGCCGCCTTTTACCTCTTGTCGCGATATGAAGAATACCTTCCGCATGACAAAGACGAATACGGCCGCTATGCCCATACCGGGTCGCTGGCCTGGCGCGAAGGCTTCCTCGATCAACCGCTGATCAACATCTGGCTGAAGGAATTCAAGACGGCGTTGTCCCTTTATTACCCTGACTTGGTCTTCCGCTATCCCGTTTTCAAATTCATGCCTACCTATGACATCGACTCCGCTTATTCCTACCTCGACAAAGGATGGTGGCGTAACGCAGGCGGTGCCCTGAAGGCGGTGGCCGCAGGCAGATGGGCACAAGTGAAGGAAAGGATCAGCGTTTTGCAGAGCGGGACCGGCGACCCCTTCGACATCTATGAATGGCTTGATTCCCTGCATCTGTATTGCCGCGTGCGTCCCTACTATTTCTTTCTCGCTGCCGCCCGGTGCAAAGGGGTAGATAGAAATACGCCGCGTTCAGGGGCGGGCCTGCAGGATCTGGTCCGGTATCACTCCATCGGATCCCGGCTGGGCATCCATCCTTCGTGGCAGAGCGGCGACCGGGAAAGCCTACTGAGAGACGAGATTGAATGGATGGAAAAAGTCAGCGGGCAAAAGATCATCCGCAGCCGCCAGCATTATATCCGGTTTACCCTGCCGACGACCTACCGCCGGCTGCTGCAATGTGGTATCCAGCAGGATTTTTCCATGGGCTATGGCACCGTCAATGGCTTCAGGGCTTCGGTAGCCTCTTCATTCTATTGGTATGACCTGGAGAAAGAGGAAAAAACCGCACTCCGGCTCTTTCCCTTTTGTTTTATGGATGCCAATGCCTATTACGAACAGCGCCAGACTGCCGCGCAGGCTATGGGCGAGCTATTATTCTATTACCACCGCATCAAAAAGATCAGCGGTCTCATGATCACTATCTGGCACAATTCCATCCTCGGCAGCGACGCCGAATTCGCAGGGTGGAAAGAGGTCTACGAGACCTTCCTCAAAGAAGAAGTTTACTGGGATGCCTAGTGTTTAAAATGCCTCATCCCCGTAATCACCATCACCAGCCCATTCTCCACGCAGTAATCGATTGAATCCTTATCCCGGATCGACCCGCCGGGTTGGATAAATGCCGTCACCCCCGCCGCATGCGCCATCGATACGCTGTCATTGAAAGGGAAGAAGGCATCGCTCGCCAGTACCGCTCCCTTTAAATCGAATTGGAACTGCCCGGCCTTGGCAATCGCCTGCCGCACGGAATCGACCCGGCTGGTCTGACCGCAGCCCTTGCCTATTAACTGCCTGTCCTTGACCAGAGCGATAGCGTTCGACTTCAGATGCTTGCAGACCAGGTTGGCAAAGATCAGATCCTTCTTTTCCGCATCCGTCGAGGGCCGTCCTCCGGCCTCTTTCCATTCCGTATAATTACCCTCGTCCGTCTGCTGCTGCAGCACGCCATTCAACAGCGACCGGTATTGAGACACGGGAGCGATCCTCTTCTTCTGTATTAGCAGGATCCGGTTCTTTTTCGACCGGAGGATCTCCAGGGCATCGGCATCAAAGGCCGGTGCGATCAGCACCTCGAAAAAGATTTCATTGATAGCTGTGGCCGTGGCTTTGTCGACAGTTGTATTGCAGGCCAGAACCCCGCCGAAAGCACTTTCCGGGTCTCCGGCGAGCGCACTGTCCCAGGCTTCCTTCAGGATGGGGCGGATAGCAATCCCGCAGGGATTAGTATGTTTGATAATGGCAAAAACAGATCCTCCGCCCAGGGCCTGCGGATCGGTATCATTGAATTCCCGAACCAGCTGTACCGCCGCATCGACGTCTACCAGGTTATTATAGGACAGCTCCTTACCGTTCACCTGGTCAAAAATATCGCGCAGCTGGCCATAGAACCGTGCCGCCTGGTGCGGATTTTCGCCATAACGCAATGGGTGAGGCGCCGCAACGGATTCCAGGAAGTAATCGCCACCTTGCGGGCTGAAATAACGTGCAATAGCTACATCGTAGTGAGCGCAGACTTCAAAGGCTTTTGCCGCCAGTGCGCGCCGCTGTTCCAGGGTCGTCTCTCCCTTTTGCTCGTCCAGTAATTTTTCGAGCCAGGCATATTCCGACTTCGCCGCAATCACCACCAGGTCTTTATGATTCTTAGCCGCTGCCCGGATCATGCTGGGGCCGCCCACATCTATTTTTTCAATGATGGCCTTGTCGTCTGTTGTGCTGGCCACCGTCTCTTCAAAGGGATAGAGATCTACGATCACCAGGTCGATCTCGGGGATATGATAACGCTTCATTTCTTCCAGGTCCGTCGGCTGATCCCTTCTTCCCAGTATACCGCCGAAGACGGAGGGATGCAGCGTCTTGACCCGACCGCCCAGAATGCTAGGGTAGGAGGTGAGACTTTCCACCGGTGTGCAGGGGACTCCCAGCTTCTCGATGAATTGTTGCGTACCACCTGTGGAATAGATCGTTATACCGTACTCGTGTAGTTTTTTGACGATGTTTTCCAGCCCGTCCTTATAGAACACTGAAATCAGGGCCGACTTGATTTTTTTCATGCTGCGAAATTAATAATACAGCGTGAAACCCGTGTAAGTATTTGAGGGGAGAAATTCAATTCCGGATTCAACCTGCCGAAGGCAGGCCGAACCCGGTCGTTTTGAATGGTAACAGCGGTAAGCGCAAATTGACTTTTCTCATGCGTACTGATATCTTATAAAAGCATCAGCATACATACCCACACACGCATGAAATAAAACAGGATAAGGTGTTAATGGTTATGTATGCTGTTGCTGACATTAGGCGTAGAGAGATCGAACAGTATTTTTACTATCAGTTTGGGTAGTCACAGGAATGATTGAACTTCCTCTTTTGCGTAATAAGTAAGGATATCAAATATTAAAAACGGGACATTCGGCAACCTCTCTATTAAATGTCCAATATTTATTTTAATTTGGCTGAATTACCGGCTGAAAAAAGAGACGTTATTTTCTTGCGCAAAATGCGCAATAATTGCCTGCGTAATTCACGTCCCTTTTTCCAATCATTTCACTGTTTTTTGCTTGCGTAAAGACTGTCATAATTGCGTAGTTTCCCTCATGATCGTTTGATCCCCTTTAATTTATGAATAGTATTAATTTATAATCAATTGATTGTATTGCGCTTGTGCCGTGCCCGGTAACCACTAGAGGAATACTTTTACAACACAAATTATTCTTCTTCATTCTAAAACAAGTCAGCCATGAACACAATTGAAAAAAAATCCGTAAATGTCGCCCAATCCGTAGGCAAACAGGAAATCGATTCTTTGATCCGCGCGTACAAACAGGAAAGGTGGGCAGCCAATTCTGACCGTATTGGCAAGGCCGACTCTCTCAGCGTATGGTTCTCCGTCGAAGACCTGGAAAGCTTCATCGACACGGTAAAGGCTAACGGCGGAAATGGCGTTCGTTTCCATTACGGCGTTTACTCTGCAGAGAATGCTCCGATCCCTGAACTGGAAGACCGCCAGACCCTCGTGATGATCGGCAACCGCAGCAGTGATGGTACGGCCAATACCAGCAAGCAACTGTTTTCCCATAACGACGGGGAGCCTGCAGTCATCGCTTCTCTCGTTGGCTTTCCCTGTCCTCCCGTCTGCGGCAGCGGCGTAAGCAAAGCCGATGAGCGGGGCAGGATCTTAGGATCGGCCGCTCTTATCGACCGTGGCGAAAACGGTATGTCCGTCATCTAGTGCCTACACATAACCATTTATACCTGGCCGTCCCGTCCTCTTAGGCGGGACGGCTCTTTTATGAAAAGAAGAAAATATCTCCTATCTTGGCGGAATGGAGGCATTGCTTTTCTACCTGGTTCCGATATTCTGCGGCATCGCCTTTTTGGCCAGCCTGACTATTTATTTTGGCCCACCCGCTGAATTATACCTGAAATTATTTCCCGTTTTTCTGCTTCTGGACTGCACCATGCAGGGCATTACCAATTACAATGCCCTGCATCGGCACAATACTCTTTTGCTAAGCAGCCTGTCTTTTTTGATAGAATTCTGTTTTTATATTTATGTCCTGCGGGCAGTCATCAGGAGTCCTAAAGCAAAACGGATCCTCCTATATTGCCTGGTAGCCTTTCCCTTGATCTTTATCGTCAACATTTTCCTGGTGCAGAAGTCCCAGAACTTCCAATCACTGAACTATTGTCTCGATTGCCTGGTGATCGTTGCCGCCTGTATCTATTATTTCCTGGAATTGTTTCAAAGCAAAAATTATGTCAACCTCGTGCGCGAGCCGGCCTTCTGGATCTGCTCGGGGCTGCTGTTCTTCTGTGCCTGCAGTTTCCCGGTATATGGGCTGATCAATTTCATAAACTTTGAATTCTCGATCATTCGTATAATATTGTATGTCTTTGACTTCGTGAATATCTTGCTATATTTATCGTTTACTATTGCGTTTTTATGCCGGCTCAGAATCAGGAAATCGTTGTAATTATCCTTATCGCTACGGCGCTTGCCCTTTTATTGGTAGGTTTTATCGTCACTTCGTTATTCCTCTACCAACGCAGGCAACACCGGCAGGAACAGCAATTGGTGCGCATGAAAGATGAATACCAGCAGGAATTGCTGCGCTCCCAGCTGGAGATCCAGGAGACGACTTTCAAGACGATTGCCATGGAACTGCACGATAATATCGGTCAGGTGCTCTCCGTCGTCAAATTGTCCCTGTCCGTCCTGCCTCTCGATAAGGCTCACCCGGCTTATGAAGGCGTACAAGGCAGCCGTGACATGCTCAACAAGGTTATTTATGATATGGGCAACCTCACCAAAAGCCTCCATACCGATCGGATCGCCCAGATCGGACTCGTGGAAGCCATCCGGTTTGACCTTGAAAGCCTAAAACGTACCGGGCTGCTGGAAGTAGGGTTCAGCGTAGAAGGCGAAGAATACCGTCTTGAAGATCAACGCTCTATCTTTCTTTATCGGATGTTCCAGGAGATGCTGAACAATATTTTGAAACATTCCAAAGCCACTCGCGTAAATATTGCGGTTATTTACTCAATTGATAATAAATTTGTTCTGAAAGTCGAGGATAATGGAGTGGGTTTTGATGTTGAAAAGAAACGAACTCAGGCATCCTCTTCCAGCGGTATCGGCCTGAAAAGTATGACAAACCGTGCCTCCCTGATCGGCGCTCAGATTAGTGTTCAAAGTCAGCCGGGTAAGGGTACTTCCATCAAGGTGGAACTCCCCCTGGAAAAGGAAATATTATAATTTATGGGAGTAGCAATTAAGAAAATAACGGTCGGCATTGTAGATGACCATAGTCTGTTACGAAAAGCCCTGGCAAAGCTGATCGGCTCCTTTGAGAATTATGCAGTTCTGTTCGAAGGCGATAACGGGAAAGAGATCAAAGATAAAATCACCCAGCACGTTATCCCGGACATTATCCTGCTGGATGTCAATATGCCGGGCATGGACGGCTATGAAACCGTCCGCTGGCTGCATAAGAACTATCCCCAGGTAAAAGTCCTCGCCCTTTCCATGTTCAGCGACGAAAATACCATCATTCGCATGCTGCGGCTGGGCGCTAAGGGTTATATCTTAAAGAATATCGAGCCGGAAGAACTCAAACTGGCGCTGGACTCGATCATGAAAAAGGATTTTTACCTGTCGGATTACATCTCCGGGAAGATCATCAGCGGTCTGCATAAAGACCTCGGCAACCCCGAAGATCCCATCGTCCTCAACGACAAGGAAAAAGAATTCCTGCGTCTCGTCTGCTCCGAATTGTCATATAAAGACATTGCCGATAAAATGTTCATCAGCCCACGCACAGTCGACAATTACCGCAATACCCTCTTCGAAAAGCTGAAAGTCCGCACCCGCGTCGGTCTGGTCATGTTCGCCATCAAAAACGGACTGGTAGAAATCTGACCCGTCCCCTCGATCCCCCGGGCCCCGCTCATTTCTTTTTCCCTCTGGTCAACGTCAGCAGCAGCACCGGCAAAAAGACCAGGTTGGTCACCGTAGCAATCACCAGCGTCAGCGACGTCAGCCATCCCAGCGCAATGATGCCGCCAAAATCACTGAAACAAAAGATCACAAACCCCGCAATCAGCGTCATAGATGTATAAAGGATGCTGATCCCCGTCGTACTGATCGTACCCGTCACCGCCTTCTCCGCCCCCTCAGCTTTCGGCGCTTCCTGCCGGTAATTCACTAAAAACCGGATGGTAATATCGATGGCGATACCCAATGCAATGCTGAACACGATCACCGTCGAAGGTCGTAGCCTCACCCCTGCCCAACCCATGATCCCCGCCGTAATAATCAGCGGAATGACATTAGGCGCCAGGGAGCACAGCAAAATCCGGAACGACCGGAACAGGAACAGCATACAGGCCGCGATCAGCACAAACGCCCACTCGATACTGTCCCGCAGCCCTTTGATAATAAAGCTGCTTCCTTCCAAATACGTCACGCTCGTTCCCGTAAACTCCACATGGTATTTGCTGGAATCGAAAAGCTCCGACGTCTTTTGCTGTAGTTCGGCCAGCACTCCCGGCAGCCGTTTACTTCCGATATCAGCCATATTGATACTGATACGCAGCCGTTGCTGGTTGCTGTCCACAAAACTCTTTAACAGGCTGCCCAGGCTGTTCCTGGCTGCCGCCCCGCCCGCGGGAGAGCCTCCGGTTAACGCCCCCCCGCTCAGGTACTGAGAAAGAAAAATCATGTCCGTTGAATTAGGAACGACATATGCACTGCTGTCTCCGCCAAAATAGGCCTGCCGCATAAACTTCAACCCCTCTACCAGCGACAGTGGCCGCGCCATATCCGGCCGGGCAGCGATGTACTCCGACAATTGCTCGATGCTGTCGAGCGTCTTGACGGTATTGATCAGTAATCCTTTCCGCCGCTTCATATCGATCACGATCTCTAACGGCATTACCCCCTTGAAATTTGTCTCGAAGAATTTCAGATCGGTGTATAAAGGATCGTTATGCGGCAGATCGTCTACGATAAATCCTTCCGATTGCAGCCGCGTCATCCCGGCGATCGCAATGACCAGCGCAATCCCCGTAACGATATAGACAGGCCGCCGGTGATGCAGCGTCCATCTTTCCAGTCGTTCAAGTATAGACTTCAGCCAGCGGTTGTCCAGGTAACGCATCTGCGCCGGCGTCGGCGCCGGCAGAAAGCTCAGCACTACCGGTATCAGGATAAAGGAGATGAAGAAAAGCAGCATGATATTGATGCCCGCTACTACGCCGAATTCGTTCAGAATGGCGCTCCTGGTAAGGGCAAAGACCCCAAACCCGATCGCCGCCGTCAGATTGCAGAACAAGGTGACGATGCCCATCCTTCCGATCATGACCACCAGCGCCTCATGCTTATCACCGGTATCCTTGAAGGCCGTATGGTATTTGTTCATGAAATAAATGCAATTGGGGATGCCGATCACCACTACCAATGTGGGTGTCAGCGCATTCAGCAACGTGATCTTATAGCCGAACAGGTCCATAGTGCCCAGGCTGAAGATCACGCCGATCACCACTACCGTCAGCGATAACAGCATGGTGCTGATGCTCCTGAAAAACACCAGCATGATGATCGACAGGATCAGCACCGATCCCAGCAGGAACCAGGTCGTCTCATGAGCGACCTTCACGGCCATCTTTGCCCGGATCAGCGGCAGCCCGCTGTAATGCAAATCCAGCGTAGGATGACGCTGGCCAAAGCTGTCTATGGCGTCCGTAATTCCTCGCACCGTCACGATCCGCGCGGCAGAGTTCATGACATTCTTGTTGACGTTCACGACCATCAGCCAGGTGTTCGTTTCAGGATTATACAGCAACCCTTTATAGAACGGAAGGCCGAGCAATACCGCCTTGCTGCTGTCCAGGCGCCCCTGCGTATAGGGCGTGGAAAAAATAGATACCGTCCTGAATTTATTGGTATTCGTATCCCTGATCAGGTTGACCGCCGAAGAAACCCCCAGCACGTTATCCACCCCCGGCACTTTTTTCAGCCTTTCCGTCAGGGCGATATAATCCATGAAGATATCCGACTGGAAGAGTTTGTCCGTCTGAACCCCGACCACCAGCAGATTGCCGTCATCGCCGAAACGCTTCCGGAATTCCTGGTAAGCCTTATATTTTGGATTGTCCGTCGGAATGGCGCTGTTGAAATCATAGCTCAGTTTCACGTGGGAAGCCCGATATGCCATATAAGCGGTGGCCGACAATAACACGATCAGTAAGAAGAACCGAAATTTGAGGACCAGGCGCGCTATGGATTCCCACATGATAAAAATAATTTTTACAAATAAACGGCAATTTGACGACTTTGCGCCATGGCGGATCTCATTCACCGCCTGCCCGGGGCCGATGGAACTGCACAAGACAAAAGGCATCGTATTGAAAACAGTGAAATATGGGGAGACGAGCCTCATCGCCACGCTCTACACAGAGTTGTTCGGCGTACAATCTTACATGGTCAATGGTGTAAGGATATCCTCCCGCAAGGGACCGGGAAAGGCCAATATGTTTCAGCCTGCCGCCATCCTCGACCTCGTCGTCTATCACAATGAGATGCGGCAACTCCAGCGGATCAGGGAGTTCCAGTGGGAAGTCATCTACCGGCATATCTTCTTCGATGTGCTGAAGAACGCCGTCGCTCTTTTTATGGTCGAACTATTACAGAAATGTATCAGGCAACCAGAACCCAATCCCGACCTTTTTTATTTCATCGAAGATGCCTTCCTCCACCTGGACGCCAGCGAAGGCAGGGTGTTGGCCAATTTCCCCCTTTTCTTCATCCTCCACCTGGCGGGGTTCTTTGGGTTCCGCATCCAGGATGTATACAGCGAAAAGAATGCTATTCTCGACCTGCGGGAAGGACAATTCGTCGATGAGCCGCCGCCCCATGGACAAGCGCTGGAAGGCGCTCTCAGCTATCATACTGCGCAGCTGCTCCGCGTCCAGCGGCCGGAAGAATTGCAGGAACTGGCGCTTAACCAGGAGACCCGAAGGACGCTCCTGCAGGCTTACCAGGCTTTTTATGCCCTCCATGTGCCCGATTTCGGCGAAATGAAAACGCTGCCCGTGCTCCAGACCGTATTATCATAACAACCTCCGTACGCTCGTCCCCGCCGTCAGCCGGTCCCCCTCACCCCCCTCAATCAGCACAACACCCGGCTCTTTACCCGGCGAAAAAGTCCCCAGCACCCCCTCAACCTGCAACGCTTCCGCTCCCCCCGCCGTCGCCCATTCCAGGAGGGTAGGAGTTGACAGGGCCGGAAACGCCCGTTGCAGCGTTTTCAGTTCCTCCAGGATGCTCAACTGATGATTGGAAGCCAGGCTATCCGTTCCGATAACGATCCGGCATCCCTGGCGAAGCAACAGCTCCACATCCGGCAGCTGCCCGCTGATATAAAGGTTGGCATTGGGACAAAGACAAAAGTAAAGGTCGGCCGCGCTCGCCGTCCGCACATCCTCCGCGCCCGTCGCCACATTATGCACCAGGATCAGCGACTGATTGCGGTAGAAATAAGGGAGAAAACTTTCCAGGCTCCTCTTCCCCGTCCCCTGGTAAAAGGATACATCCAGCCCCAGCAATGGGTACAGGCGGAGAAAATCGCCCTTCCCCGACAGCAGCCACTCGTTTTCCGCCTCGCTCTCCTGGTTGTGAATCGTCAGCAGGTGATTGCCCGGAAAACCGGCGATCAGCCGGAACAACGCCGCAGACACCGAATAAGGCGCATGAGGCACAATGGAATTCGACTCTATCGGCAGCTGATAGGCTTCCGCAAACGCGTTAAAGACGCCCAGGCTATGCGCAAAGCGCGCCTGCGCCCCTTGCTCGATAAATCCCATCGTCTCGATAAAGTTGTGGTAATATAACCGGCCGAGCGCCTTCTGGACGACCGTATCCGCCGTATTGCAGATATCCCCCACCGCAACGATCCCGTTATCCAGCATTTCCTGCTCACCCGCTGCAATAGCCTCCAGGATCTTGTTTCCCGCGCTACTCCTGTCCAACCCTCGCACGGAGCTGTCGCTTCTAGGATCGGCCGTTCCCTCGAACGGCCTCTCACCGCCCGCCTCCTCCGTCTCCGTCGTCGCTCCACGCCGCCTGATCACCGTGGACAGGAAATCCACCAGCCCCGTTCCCTCGGGTATCACTCCTTTCATATGCGACAGCTCCAGGTGACAATGACAGTTCACAAAACCCGGGCTCAGTACCCCGGAGTAAACTTCCACATCACTGCCCGCCTCACTCTCGGGGACTACCGCCTGCACCATGCCTTCACTCGTGGTAATCAACACGCTATCCGGACTCGCCATCCTGTCTCCCAGAAATAAATAATCGGCTTTGAATTTTCGGTAAGTCATTTCCAAAGGTTTAATTTTGCCGTTCCGCGTAAAAGTACCGAAGATATGCTAGACAAATTAGAAGCGATAAAAGCCCGATTCGAAGACCTGGGAATAGCCCTGAGCAATCCTGAAGTCGTTAGCGACAACCGGAGATTCAGCGCCATGAGCAAGGAATACCGCAACGTCGAAAAGATCGTCATAGCGTATAATCAGTACAAGGATCTGCTCGATACCCTCGAATTCGACAAAGAAGCCCTGAACGGCGACGACCCGGAACTGAAAGAGCTGGCCAAGGCAGAAATCCCCGGCCTCGAAGAACGCAAAATACAAATGGAGGCCTCTATCCGTCAGCTTCTTATACCCAAAGACCCGCAGGATGAAAAGAACGCTATTCTCGAAATCCGGGCAGGAACCGGCGGCGATGAAGCCAGCCTCTTTGCCGGCGACCTATTGCGCATGTATATCAAATACTGTGAGCGGCGGGGCTGGAAGACAGCCATATTGAGCGAGAGCGAAGGGACCGTAGGCGGCTATAAGGAAGTACAGGTTGAAGTCATCGGCGACGACGTCTATGGTACGCTCAAATTCGAGAGCGGCGTTCACCGCGTCCAGCGCGTGCCCGATACCGAAACCAGCGGCCGGGTCCATACCAGCGCCGCTACCGTCGCCGTGATGCCCGAAGCCGAAGAAGTTGATTTTGAATTGAAGGAGAGCGACGTGAAAATGGAAACTGCCCGCAGCGGCGGCGCCGGCGGCCAGAATGTCAACAAGGTAGAGACCAAGGTATTCCTGACCCATATCCCTACCGGCGTAGTCGTCGTTTGCCAGACCGAACGCAGCCAGCTCGGCAACCGCGAAAAAGCCATGCAGATGCTCCGCACCAAACTATATGAAGAGCAGGTTCGCAAGCAGGAAGAAGAGATTGCCAGACACCGGAAAAGCCTCGTCAGCACCGGCGATCGCAGTGCTAAGATCCGCACCTACAACTTCCCCCAGGGACGCGTCACCGATCATCGGATAGGACTCACCGTATACAATCTCGACGATGTACTCAATGGTAATATCCAGGAATTCCTCGACGCCCTCCAGTTTGCAGAGAACGCCGAAAAGATGGCCCGCCAGAATTGACATTAAAACCGGGTTAAAAGCCCCGGGCCGACCTCGCGCTGACTCCAGCCTTCCTTCGCACGGGGCTGGCGCTTCTAGTATCGGACGCTCCCGCGTCCTCTCTTTTTAGATTTTTTTAACGCTCTCCGCTTAAACTTTTTGTCTGCTTTTGCGTCTTTATTATGTGTAAGGCAATGAAGTTCTTTAAATAAATGCGCTAAAATTTGCAGCAAAGCTGGAAATTGTTTAATTTAAAAGAGTAATGCTAAATAAATGTTATTACTCTGGCATCTTCAATCGGCCGATCAATTTCCATCGTACTTTTGTTGTGGTGCTTTGAAGAAGAAGGAAAAAAGGGAAATAATATTGGCACCTGTTTTGCGTTATTAGGTATAGAACACAATTTAGTCTTTTCTATTTGACTCACATAAAGCAGTCAATTTTCTCATAAGCAGTTAGTTTTGGTTACGACCCCTGTTTCCACAGGGGTTTATTTTTTTGTAGCCCCCTCCTTCACCAACACAGGTATAAACAGCTGCCCACTTACCCCAAAGCCTATTCCTGCACCAAACATATCCGCAATAATATCGTACGTATCATAGTCCCGCCCTGGTATCCAATACTTTTGCACGATTTCCATAGAAATGCCGAAGATATTGCTCAGCATGTAAAACAGGAAGAATAGCCCCAGCAACCTCGGCAGCGCCAACGACCGGTTCGTAAGGTACAGGTTCCATAGGAAGACGAATCCCCCGAACATCGTGACATGCACCAGCTTGTCAAATTGAGGGATTTTAAACCCTTGCTCCTTGGGGATCATAGACCCCGGCAGGCAACAACCAATGACAACACAGATAGTCCAGATAAGAGGGATGTATAGGTTACCGAAGTATTTTCTCAGAAATGCAACCATAAAAAGACGTATAGGTATAGATGCGAACAATAAAAAAAGTCCCTAAAAATGGGACTTTTTTTACTATAACTGTAGATTTTTTTCCACCACTATTGCGTCACCATCGTCTTACCCATGGATTGCAACTTTTTCAGGTCAGGAGAAGGGCTTCCTCCCTTGTTCTCGATGGTGATCGCGAAGGCCTGCGCTTTTTGCGTATTCTTCATCTTTAAGATCACCTTCTCGTCAGTGGCATCGAAGACGCCCAAATCCTTGGGCTTGCCATCGATCAGCGCCCATAGCTGATATTGCTTGTTTGTAGGCAGCTTCGGCATGTTCTTGACCACCAGGTAAACGCTGGTGTTGGCCGAATCCCAATAGATGTTGGCCGAAGACCTGGGTGCCACCGTTGTACCGACCATATTGACGACCAGTGCATTCGGATCGCTGACCACAGACTGTTCCTGCACGATTCTGTCCAGTGTGCTCTGTGTAGTGTCCAACCGCTCTTTCAGCCGGTCATTGGTATTGCTCAGATCTTTGTTCTGTTCGATGATCGTCTTGTTCTGTTCGCTGACATGATAATACATCGCAGCCATTACGATGACAAGGATGACCGAGGCTGCAGCGACGAAGCGCACCCAGCCCGCATTACCGGAACTTTTTGCATTTTCCATGGTGATTATTTTGGTTGAGTTGAAAGAAGTGGAACGGGAATCAGTGTTCCCGATGGCTTCTAAAACCTTCACCTTAACCTCCGAAGGAGGCTGCACCGGATGCTCGGCCGCGTAATGTTCAAGGCTTTCTTCGAACTTCCTTCGTTCAGCTACTAACGCAGGATATTCAGCGCACATTTGCTCGAATTCGGCCCTCTCCGACTCGCTGGCCAGGCCCATCACATAACTTTCAATGATGCCGCTTGCTATGTAATCTTGTAAGTTCACTTTAGATATTCTCTTAATTGTAATAAGGCGTTACGGATTCGGGTTTTTACGGTCCCAAGAGGAATCGCCATCATTTCGGCAATCTCCTCATGCGTAAATCCCTTAAAATAAGCCAATTCGACCAATACCCGGTGTTCAGGTTTCAGCTTTTCCAGCACCTTTTTCAACCCGATATTATCAACATTCAGTTGAGTGGTCTGATTGGCTACCCCCTTATATACGTTATCCGGCAATTCCTGGTTTTTCTGAGAATTCTGGTAGCTTTTCGACCGCAGCGTGTCTATAGAGGCATTTCTGGCTATATTGAGCATCCAGGTGAAAAGCCGGCCTTTGGTCTGGTCATAAGTCTCGATCTTCCGCCAGATATTGATAAAGACCTCCTGCAAAACATCGCCCGCCAACTCATCGTTGCTCGTAATAATCTGTCTGATAATGCTATAGAGCGCTCCGGCATAGTTGTCGTAAAGGAATCCAAAAGCCTGGTCGTTCCTTTCTTTTAGGGCCACTACAAGCTCCTGTTCGGTATAAGTTATAGATGTTCCCAAGCTTTATGTAAATAGATGCTCTAAAGTAAAGAAAAATTGATCAGTGTACAATGTTGCCGTAGGCAGCCGCATCCATCAGCTTGTCCAGGTCTGACGGGTCCTTTACCGTCATCCGAATCATCCAGCCTTTGCCATACGGGTCAGAATTGACCAGATCAGGGGCGGATGCCAGCTCCGGATTCACTTCAAGAATAGTGCCCGCTACAGGCAGATAAAGGTCAGATACCGTTTTTACGGCCTCTACTGTACCGAATACAGTCTCTGCCGCCAGCGATTTCCCTATGGTCTCTACTTCCACGTAAACGATGTCGCCTAATTCCTTGGCGGCAAACTCCGTAATGCCGATGACGGCTTCATTATCCTTTTCCAGTCTGATCCATTCATGATCTTTGGTATAGCGCAAAGTATCAGGGAAGTTCATATTAATTGATTTTGGTGTTGCAAGATTACAAAAAGGAGTCGATATAAGACAATACCGGCGGGAATTATTTGACCAACCCGGTTTTACGCGGGATAAGCTTCATTTTCAATATCCTTACGTCTGTAAGAGGCCGGTCCGACGGGGGTCCGCTGGTCTTTACGGCAGCGATGGAATCTACCACTTCCATACCCTTCACCACCTCCCCGAATACCGTATACTGCTGGTCCAGGTGAGGACTGCCGCCTTGTTCCTTATATACGGCCCGCTGATCGGGCGGGATCTTCCACCCCTTTAGCCGGAATCTCTCCGTCGAATCCAGCCCCGCATCCGTCCATCGCTTGCCCTCTACAATATAGAACTGGCTGCCGCTGCTGGCCCGGGTGGGATTAACGTCATCACCCATGCGCGCAGCCCCCAGAGCGCCCCTCTGATGGAACAGGTAAGGCCGGAACTCTGCCGGGATCGTATAGCCCGGGCCCCCGCTGCCCCCCTGGCTCATAGGCTTGCCAGGATGGCCGTATTTGCTGTCCGGATCTCCCGACTGGATCATGAAATTCCAGATGACGCGATGGAATAGCAGGCTGTCGTAATACCCCTTTTTGACCAGGGAGAGGAAATTATTGCGATGCAAAGGCGTGGAATCCGACAGGCGGATAATAATGACCCCCATTGTGGTGGTGATTTCCACGTCTTTGTGGAGGTCTTTGCGCCGCAGACCATTCGATAGCCGGGGGTTACAGGAGACCAGTAAAACCAGTAACAGGCCGGCAGTCAGTGTTTTTATCATGGCAGTCGATGTGCTAGTCGTGGTCGTGTCCGTCATGGTCCTCGTCGTGATCGTGGTCATGCTCGTCGTCGTCATGATCGTAGTCATGCCCGTGCTCATCGTGGTCGTGTCCTTCATGGTCATGCCCATGCCCGTCATGGTCGTCGTCGTCTTCGCCCCCCGCATCCGGGTCGCCCGCATGCGCCCCCTCCATCCCTTCCGGAGGCCCGGGGTCATGCTGTGTCCCTAATCCCGGGCTCATCGCATCGGCTGTCTCAAAATACAGCAAAATATGGTCTTTAAGGAAGTTTTCCTGCTCAGGCATACTCATCACCGGTAACGCTTTAAGCTGTCGGAAATGCGGCCAGCCATCTTTATCCGTCCCTTCCACCTCGTAATAGCCGCTTTGCCGGAAAAGGCTGCACACGGCAATATGCATCAGGTCCTGCTTTTCTTCTTTGGAAAATCTCTTGCGGAAGTGCCCCAACTCCTGGACCCCGATCAGGAATAAAATCGTCTCCATATCGGGTTTCTTGCCAAATCTTTCCACCAACCTGGCTTCCAGGTTCCACCAACGGGTCTGCAGGTCAAATTGTGCTTGTTGCATGGGGCAAAGATAGGCTCAGTTGTTATCTTTGCCCAAAATTCAGAAAATGTTACAGGTGGCTTTTATCCGTCAGAATGTGGATTTTGTAAAGGAAAGATTGGCCGTCAGGAATTTTCCCGAGCCTCAGTTGGTTGACAGCATCGTGCGTCTGGATGACCAGCGCAAGAAGCTACAGTTGGAATCCGATACGACCCAATCCCGGATCAATGCCCTTTCAAAAGAGATCGGCCAGCTGATGGCAAAGGGAGGCAAACAGGAAGCAGAAGAAAAAAAGCAGGAAGTGGCTGCCTTGAAAGCCACCCTCGAACCCATAGCGATCGAACTGACAAAGGTCGAGCAGCAGTTGAACGCCACTCTCGTCCGCCTGCCCAATCTTCCCGCTGCCGCCGTGCCCCGCGGCCATGGCGCAGAGGACAACGTCACGATCCGGATGGGTGGCCGACGCATGGCGCTGCCTGCCGGGGCTCAGCCACACTGGGACCTCGCCAAAAAATATAACCTCATCGATTTCGAGCTCGGCAATAAAATTACGGGCAGCGGCTTTCCCGTTTATATCAACAAGGGGGCAAAGCTTCAGCGCGCCCTCATCCAGTATTTTCTTGACTTCAATACCGTCGCCGGTTATGTGGAATATCAGCCCCCGATCATGGTCAACGAGGCTTCTGCACGGGGAACGGGCCAGCTGCCCGACAAAGAAGGCCAGATGTATTATGTCAACGAGGATAACCTGTACCTGATCCCTACGGCAGAGGTGCCCGTGACGAATATCTTCCGCGACGAAATACTGAAAGAGACCCAGATCCCGGTCCGCATGACTGCATATACCCCGTGCTTCAGACGCGAAGCCGGCAGCTATGGCAAAGACGTTCGCGGCCTCAACCGCCTTCACCAGTTCGATAAAGTGGAGATCGTCCAGCTGGTTCATCCCACCAACAGCTATGACGTGTTGGAAGAAATGGTGCTGCACGTGGAGAAATTGCTGCAGTCCCTGGACCTGCCTTATCGTATTCTTCGGTTATGCGGCGGCGATATGGGATTCACTTCCGCGATGACGTATGATTTCGAAGTGTACAGCGCCGCACAGGAAAAATGGCTGGAAGTCAGCTCCGTCAGTAACTTCGAGTCCTTCCAGACCAACCGGATGAAGATCCGCTTCAAAGATACTACCGGGAAGACCCAGCTCGTTCACTCCCTCAACGGCAGTTCACTCGCGCTTCCCCGCATCGTTGCTTCCCTGCTGGAAAATCACCAGGCGGAAGGATATATCGCGCTGCCGGCACCCCTGCATAAATACTTTGGGTCCGATCGCATATAAGCTTATGTGAAGTCTACCATCCTTGTTTGGCTACGCCTTCTTTGATGGCTGTAAGGGCCTTTTCTTCGCCCAGCAGGGTCGTCAGCTTGTTACCCTTTCCATCATTTCCTTGAGCCATATAGGCGCCTTTGGCCGTCTTAGTGATCACAGCATCCAGGATAGGCACATTTTTCTCTTTCGTCTTGACATTGTAGGCTGTAAGTGTTACACTTGGCATAATTCGTTGATTTAGTGCCTGCTAGCGCAGGTCTGGTTAGTATAAAGTGTTGTAATATTAGCGATTTTGACCCAATTCGGGCCGAAAAACTTTTTAGCAAGGCGTTTTAGACATCCCCTGTTTATACGTCCAGCTTGGCATATTTGGCGTGGGACTCGATAAACTCCCGGCGCGGGGCCACCTCATCACCCATCAGCATACTGAAGATCCGGTCCGCTTCCGCCGCACTCTCAATGGTCACTTGTTTCAAAGTCCGCGTCTCGGGATTCATGGTGGTGTCCCAGAGCTGATCCGAATTCATTTCCCCCAGCCCTTTATAACGCTGTACGGTAACACTGTCTTCCTTGCCTCCACCCAGTCTTTCTACCCATCCCCGCCGTTGCTCTTCAGTCCAGGCGTAAGACTGCTCCTTGCCCTTCTTGACCAGGTATAACGGCGGCTGGGCAAGATAAACATAACCCTGCTCCACCATCTCTTTCATATACCGGTAAATGAAGGTCAATATGAGCGTAGCGATATGGCTGCCATCCACATCCGCATCTGTCATGATGATCAGCTTGTGATAGCGCAGCTTAGCGATATTCAGCCCTTTAGGGTCGTCTGCCGTACCTACCGTCACCCCCAGCGCCGTATACATGTTACGGATTTCCTCGTTCTCATAGATCTTATGCTCCATGGCTTTCTCCACGTTGAGGATCTTACCCCGCAGCGGCAGGATAGCCTGAAAGCTGCGATCCCTGCCTTGCTTGGCAGTTCCGCCCGCCGAATCTCCTTCGACCAGGAACAACTCGCAACGGTCCGGGTTGCGATCCGAGCAATCGGCCAGTTTACCCGGCAGACCGCCTCCGCTCAACACGCTTTTCCGTTGTACCAGTTCCCTCGCCTTCTTGGCTGCGGCCCTCGCCTGGGCAGCTAAGATCACTTTCTGGATGATATTCTTGGCCTCTCTCGGATTTTCTTCCAGGTAGGCCTCCAAAGCCCGGCTGACGGTCGAATCCACCACCCCGCTGACTTCGTTATTGCCCAATTTCGTCTTGGTCTGACCCTCGAACTGCGGCTCAGGTACCTTGACGGAGATAATAGTGCTCAGCCCCTCGCGGAAGTCATCACCTTCGATCTCGACCTTGGCCTTTTCGAAAAGCCCCTGCTTGTCCCCATAGGACTTGAAGACCCGCGTCAGCGCCCGGCGAAAGCCAGCCACATGGGTGCCACCTTCTATCGTATTGATATTGTTGACATAAGAATAAATATGCTCGCTGTAGCTGTCGTTGTAAGTCAGTGCTACCTCCACCGCCACATTCGTGACCTCATCCCGCCCCTCGACAAAGATGATCTTCGGGATCAGCGGAAGCCTGCCGGCTGCCTTGTCCAGCATTTCCACGAACTCGACGATCCCGCCCTGGCTATAGAAAGTCTTAGTATACGTCGAGCCGTCTTCTTCTTTTTCCCGCAGGTCATTCAGGACGATGCTAACACCGCGGTTCAGGAAGGACAATTCCCTCAATCTGCCTTCCAGGATGTCCTTATTGTAAACGGTTTCGATAAAAATACTGTGATCCGGCCAGAACCTCACCGTCGTACCCGTCTTGTCACTGACCCCTATTTCCCTGACGGGATATTGAGGAACGCCGATCTTATACTGCTGCTCGAAAATTTTCCCTTCCCGGTAGACCGTCACATGCAGGTCCGAGCTCAACGCGTTGACGCAGCTGACGCCCACCCCATGCAGACCCCCCGATACTTTGTAAGTATTCTTATCGAATTTACCCCCTGCATGCAAGATGGTCATGACCATTTCAAGCGCGCTCTTTTTTTCCTTGGTATTGATCCCGGTAGGAATGCCCCGGCCGTCGTCTAACACCTCGACGGAATTGTCCTCGTAAATGTTCACCACGATGTTCTTACAATAACCGGCCAGCGCCTCATCGATGGAGTTATCCACCACCTCATAAACAAGGTGATGAAGACCCTTAAAACCGATATCCCCGATATACATGGCCGGGCGCTTACGAACGGCTTCCAGGCCTTCGAGGACCTGGATACTGTCTGCGCCATATCCGTTCACTTCCGGGGCCAGAACTTCCTGCGTTGATTCACTCATATTTTAGACTGGAATAGTGTAGTTAACAATAAATTAATAAGGTGTGCAAATCTACGAAAAATAAGGGGTTCCGACGGTTTTTATATCCCCCATTTCAGCCCATTTGTGAAGTATTTTCGACCCCCTCTTCCCGATATCCCCAGGCCATTGAATTTATGGCTGAATTCGTCACTAAAATGTCATTTTACCCCCCTCATTAATCATTCGATCTATTCGAATGTATTTATTCATTTTTTTCAATGTAAATTTGCCAAATGTTTCAGACGCCGGATATTTTGACCATGGCTTACAAGCAACCCGTTATGGTGGATCAGCTGGTTACCTTGCAGGAAAAGGACCGCCATATCCCCGGCTCCGTACAATATACCATCAAGCGTTATCGCAAAGAGCCCCGTTGGTCCATGGACGACCTCGGCATGCTTGTCTATCATTACAAAAAAGATGAACCTGCCCGTAATTATCTTGAGTTGAGGTTTTGCATCGCCGGGAATGTCTATTGCCGTCATAAAGAGGTCGAGTGTGACTCCTGTAAACTGAACGCTACTCCGGGATGCTCGGAAAGAGTAGAGACAGTGGATGTCCTGAGCTTCCGTTTTCTGGCCGTTCATCTGTCCCAGTTCGTTCGCCCCCGTAAATCCGATAATACCGTCAGCGAAGACCTCCTTGATTTCAAACATACTACCTCCTTCTCCAAGACCTTATCCTTGTGCGGCCGGACCCGGCTGGTGCTGGAGACATTGTTGAACCATTCCTATACCGATAGCCTGGAGAACATCTTTATCAACGCCCAAAGCCAGATGCTGCTCCTCTATAGCCTGGAATGCATGGTGGGAGAAAAAGAAGTAGAAAGCTTTCAATGTAAATTCCTCGCCAACGAGGCCGACCGGGAAAAGATCATCCAGGCCCGGGAAATCCTCCTCAGCCATATAGGCGAACCACTCACGATCAGGGAACTCAGCCGGAAGGTGGCCATTAACGAATGCTACCTGAAGAAAGGCTTCAAGGAAATGTTCGGCGCGACCATTTTCGACTTCTATCAGAGCCAGCGGATGGAACACGCCCGCTACCTGCTGTACGAAAAAGGGCTCAGCGTCACCGAGGTCTCCGTCATGCTCGGCTATTCCTCCATCTCGCATTTCTCTACAGCCTTTAAAAAGCATACTGGCCTCAAGCCATGCGAACTGCTATTACACTAAATTTCCTTTAAACTCTCCCCGGCGATCCGGATCGTCTCATCCAGATCCGCATAGCTCAGCGCATTATTCAGGAACCAGCTTTCAAACGCCGATGGTGGCAGATAGACGCCCCGACGTAGCATGGAGTGGAAGAATATTTTGAATTTCTCATTGCTCGCCCCCGATGCAGAGGCAAAATCCGTCACCGGATGTTCGCTGAAATGCACGCTGATCATCGAACCCAGCTGGTTGATGGTATAAGGCTGCCCCCATGCCGCCAGGACCTTGTCCAGTCCATCCCGCAGGTACAGCGTCTTTTCTTCCAGCTGCCGGTAGATAGCAGGATTATTCTTCAGCTCCTTCAGCAGTGTATACCCCGCAATCATGGCAATGGGATTGCCGCTCAGCGTACCCGCCTGGTAAACGTTGCCGAGGGGAGCGATCTTTTCCATGATGTCCCGCCGTCCTCCAAACGCACCTACCGGCATCCCGCCCCCGATGACCTTACCATAGGTCAGCAGGTCCGCCCGGATGCCCAGCAACTCCTGCGCACCTCCCGGGGCCAGCCGGAACCCCGTCATGACTTCGTCGAAGATCAGCACTATTCCCTCTTTGTCACACAGCGCCCTCAACCCCTCCAAAAAGCCCGGCTGAGGCAGGATACAGCCCATATTGCCGGCTACCGGCTCGACGATAATGGCTGCAATCTCCCCGGGATAAGCCGCTGCCACCCGCTGAACCCCCTCCAGATCGTTATAGGCCGCCGTCAGGGTGTCTTGCGATACGCCAGGGGTCACCCCGGGCACCGTTTGAATATTGAAAGTGGCGACTCCGCTGCCCGCCTTGACCAGGAAGGCATCGGCATGACCATGGTAGTGTCCTTCGAATTTGATGATCTTATTGCGCCCGGTATACCCCCTCGCCAACCGGATCGCGCTCATGCAGGCTTCGGTCCCGCTACTGACCATCCGCACCATGTCGATGTTCGGCGCCATGCTGCGGATCAGCTCCGCCATCTCCACTTCCAGCTCGGTAGGCGCCCCATAAGACGTCGACCAGGCCGCATATTCCCGGATGGCGCTCACCACCGGCTCCCAGGCATGGCCCAGGATCATCGGCCCCCAGGAGGCGATATAGTCGATGTAGCGGTTGCCATCCACATCATAGAGGTAGGGGCCCTGCGCCCGCTTGATGAATAACGGCGTCCCTCCTACACTGCGAAATGCGCGAACAGGAGAATTGACACCCCCCGGAATGCTCAGACAGGCCCTTTCGAACAGCTCTTTGCTCTTGGTATACATTATCCTTAATTTATCAGATCCTGCGTATTATCCGCTTTCCTGTTGGCGGTGAATTCAACAATGCGATAATCAGCCAGTCCGTTTTGGTTGAATGGATCATCCAGAATGATATTTGCTACTTCTTCATGCGAGGTCGCCGCAGCCAGGATGATACCGCCTTCCCGGGGCACCTTGGGACCGGAAGCAACAAAGTTACCCGCCTCATAATATTTGATCAGGAAGGCTCTGTGACCTTCAATGTGCTTGTCTATCTGCTCCAAAGGCGCCTTATAAGTCAATTCGATGAGAAACATACAATTGGGTATTTAGTGGTTCAATAGCTTCGCCGCATCTTTGGCAAAATACGTTGCAATCAGATCAGCACCCGCTCTCTTGATAGAGGTCAGCGTCTCGATGATCGCCTTTTCTTCATTGATCCAGCCCATCTTTGCTGCCGCCTTAACCAAGGCATACNNTCATACTCCCCGCTGACATTATACGCACTCACAGGTACCCGCACAGCATTCTTTACCTCGCGGATGATATCCAGGTAAGGCAGCGCCGGCTTCACCATCACGATATCCGCCCCCTCTTCCACGTCCATGATCGCTTCCTTCACCGCTTCCGTCCGGTTGGCAGGATCCATCTGGTAGGTTTTCTTGTCGCCAAATCCGGGAGCGGAATCCAACGCATCACGGAAAGGGCCATAAAAACAGGAGGCATACTTGGCGCTATAGGCCATGATCCCCGTCCGCGTGAAATTATTTTCTTCCAACGCCTGCCGGATCGCACCGATGCGGCCATCCATCATATCGCTGGGCGCTACCCAGTCGGCGCCCGCCGCGGCATGGCTCAGACTCATTTTGATCAACGCCTCAACGGTAGGGTCATTCACGATTTCGCCATTCTCCACGATCCCGTCATGCCCGTAGATAGAGTAGGGGTCCAGCGCGACATCGGTCATCACGATAATCTCCGGCACAGCCTCTTTGATCGCCTTGATACTACGCTGCATCAACCCATCCGGGTTCCAGGCCTCTTTGCCGGTATTGTCCTTCAACTCATCCTTGCTCTTGACGAACAGCAGCACGCTCTTGATCCCCAGGCTCCACAATTCCTTCACCTCGGTAACGGTCCCGTCCAGGCTCTGCCGGAAATAACCGGGCATAGAAGAGATCTCCGTCCTTATTCCCTCCCCTTCATCTATAAACAGCGGAACGATAAAATCATTCGGAGTCAGCACCGTCTCGGCCACCATGGCACGGATCGCGGGAGACTGCCGTAAAATACGATTGCGACGTTGCAGGTACATTATGTTGAATTTTATAGTTTGTTTACCCAATCCCTCGGATGCCGGCAGGCATCCAGCAACTCCGCCTCCGGGCTTCCTTCGGCCGGCTGATAATTATACCCCCATCGGGCCCTCGGCGGCAGGCTCATCAGGATGCTTTCCGTTCTCCCGCTCGTTTTCAGCCCGAACAACGTCCCCCGGTCATGGATCAGGTTGAACTCCACATACCGGCCCCGACGGATCTCCTGCCATTCCACTTCCCGTTCCCCATAAGGCAAATCTTTCCTTTTACTGACAATAGGCAGATACGCCGAAAGAAAAGCGTTTCCATTAGCCTGCTGGAAAGCGAACAGCCGCTCGGCATCCGCGTCCCCGTTGTCCACCGGCCGTAGATGATCATAAAAAACCCCGCCAATGCCCCGCATCTCATCCCCCCGGTGCTTGTTGACAAAATACTCGTCACACCAGTGTTTATAGGCCGGATATCTTTCCTTGCCGAAAGGGTCCATCGCATCCCGGAAGGTGTGATGGAAATGACGGGCATCGGATTCAAAAAGATAATAGGGCGTCAGATCGGAACCGCCGCCGAACCACCGGTCGGTGACACACCCTGCCTCATCGTATAGTTCAAAATAACGCCAGTTGGCATGAGTCGTCGGCACATAAGGATTCAGGGGGTGAATCACCAGCGATAGCCCGCAGGCAAACCATTTGGCCCCGTCCAGTTTCAGCTGGGTGCGCATGGCATCGCTCACCTTCCCCCAAACGACCGAGGTATTCACTCCCCCTTTTTCGATCACCTTTCCGCCCGAAATCACTTTTGTCCGGCCTCCGCCGCCACCTTCGCGATCCCATTCATCGGTCAGGAATACCGCCGACCCGTCTGCCTGCT
This sequence comes from Chitinophagaceae bacterium, assembly GCA_003167015.1. Lineage (GTDB taxonomy): Bacteria > Bacteroidota > Bacteroidia > Chitinophagales > Chitinophagaceae > Puia. The sequence goes on from PMUF01000201.1 coordinate 32,157, forward strand.
CCAATGCCGTGCAGATCTGGTCCTGTAACCCGTAAATGTATCCTATCCATCGGTCCCTGAAGCCCAGCGTGGCTGTCTTGTATAATCCTTCCGGCGATGAATGCATGAGTTAATCGTTTAGAAAATGGAACAGCGCCTGTATAAATTCGTCGAACGCTTCTACATGAGGGACATGCCCGGCGTCGGGTATCTCCACCAGACGGGAGTTCGGGATCTTCGCTTGCGTCATCCGCCCCAGCACCGGGTAATTGCCCATCGTTCGTGCCACACTGTCCGGGACAAGGTTCTTTCCCAATGCCGTCCGGTCCAGTTGGCCGATGATCAGTAGGGTAGGGACCCTGATCTTGTCGAATTCATAGCAGACCGGCTGGGTGAATATCATGTCGTAGGTCAGCGCCGAGTTCCAGGCGACCCGGCTATATTCCGGGCTCAGCGTCCAGCCGGCAGGTACCTCCAGCAGCACATCATAACCCGGCCGCCACTCGCCGTGAAAATAACTTTCCGTCATGTATTTTTTATAGGACGCTTCATTCTGTTTCAGTTCACTGCGGTACCAGTCATCGACGCTTTGATACGGGACCTTCAGTTTCCAGTCCTCCAGCCCGATAGGATTTTCGAGGATGAATTTCTCGACCCTATCCGGGTACATGAGGACAAATCGGGTACTTACCATTCCGCCCATCGAATGCCCCAGCACAATGACCTTGCCCACACCCGCGCTGTCCAGTACCGCTTTGGTGGCGGCTGCCATCAGCTGGAACGTATACTGCAGCATAGAAGGCTTGGCCGACTTCCCAAAGCCTATTTGATCCGGAATGATCACCCTGTACCCCTTATCCGCCAATACTTTTGCTGTCGGGCCCCAGTACGCCCCACAAAAATTCTTACCGTGCAGCAACATGATCGTATGCCCGTTGGGATGCAGGGGTTGCACATCCATATAGGCCATTTTCAACTCCTGGTGCTGGATATCCAGCGTAATATATTTTACCGGATAGGCATAGTTGTAGTTTTCCAGGCAGACGCCGAGCGGGACGATGCTGTCGGTCCGCGTCCCGACTTCGGCCCGAGCCATCGTCGCGGACAATAGCACCGCGACCACTACAGAAAAAGACCGTCTCATAAGTAATTTATTTTATCAGCACACCCTTATGCTTGTACTCCTTCACCGTCTCCACAAAAGCCTTCGCATGGTCCACCGGCACATCCGGCAGAATGCCATGCCCCAGGTTAGCCACATGCGGATAGCCACTAAAAGCATCCAGCATCGCCGTCACCTCTTTTTTGATCACAGGGATCGGCGACAGGAGTTTGGCAGGATCGAAATTGCCCTGCAAAGCTACTTTATCTCCCGCCATCTGCCGTGCAACCTGCGGCCGGATACACCAGTCGATGCCCAGCCCATGCGCGCCGGTGGCCGCCATTTCCGCCAAAGAATGCCATGCTCCCTTGGCAAACACGATCGTCAGCACCTCGTCCTTCAGCGCCGCCACGATCTGCCGGATGTAGCTCAGCGAAAAGTTCTCGAAATCTTCCGGGCTCAGCAGTCCGCCCCAGCTATCGAAGATCTGAATGACGTCCGCTCCCGCCCGCACCTGCCCCTTTAAGTAGGCGATCGTCGTATCCGTAATCATCTGCAGCAATCGGTGGGCCGTATGCGGCTGGGTATAACAAAAGGCCTTCGCCCCGTCAAAAGTCTTGCTCCCCTGCCCTTGAACCATATAGCATAGGAGGGTCCACGGCGCCCCGGCAAACCCGATCAGCGGCACCCGCCCGTCCAGGTGCTTTTTGGTAAGGCGCAATGCCTGGAAGACATATCCCAGCCGTTCTTCCACATCCGGTATCAGCAACCTTTCCAGGTCGTTGGCCGTTTTGATCGGCTCAGGCAGAAAGGGGCCTTTCGACTCTATCAGCTGAACTTCCATCCCCATCGCCTGGGGCACGACCAGTATATCCGAAAAAATAATCGCTGCATCCACCCCGATCTGCTCCACCGGCTGAATCGTGATCTCCGCCGCCAGCTCAGGCGTCTGGCAGCGCTCGAAGAATGAATATTGTTTCCTTAGCTTGATATAGTCCGGGAGGTAACGGCCGGCCTGCCGCATCATCCATACCGGAGTACGCTCCGTGCTTTCTCCTCGTAAGGTCCGTAATAACAGATCGTTCCTGAGCTTTGTCATTCTTTATTGTTCGTTTGAAAATAATCGGTCATGGTACGGACCAGCGCCTCTTTCCCTGGCCGGTCACTAATGATCACCAAATGGGAACACCGGGCTTGTATCGCCGCCGCCGTGGTCCGGCCGATGGCAAACAGCGTCACGTCATCCGCCACCGTATTAAGGGAAAAATAACTCTCCACCGCGCTGGGACTAAAAAAAGCGATCCCGGCATAGACCCGCTCTGTCTTTCGCGGAGTGAGCAGCGTTCGGTATACCACCACCTCATGGACCGTCAGGCCCACCTCTTTCAGCAGATCCGGCAGCTCATCCCGCCGCTGGTCGCCGCAAAAAAAATAGACCGCTGCCCGCCTGACTTCCGCCGCTGCATCACTTGGTGCCACCCGGATGATCTGTGCTGCCAAACCTGCCGCCGAATCCGCCGTCCCCGCAATGGTATCCGCCCCAAAACGCTCCGCCACCAGCTGCCGCGTGGCCCCGCTCGTACAAAAAATCATCCAGTCCCGTCCCCCCGTCCTCCCGATCGCCTCCACCGCATTCGTGCTGGTGAAAACCGCCACTAATGGCTGCCGGCCTAATTCCCTTATCCGCGCGCCCATCTCTGCATCAATCACCGGCTCAATGGCAATAAAATCCATCGTATCAAGGGCAATGCCCTTAGCCGCCGCCTCTTCGATCAGTTCCGCAGGCAGCGTCGCCGTAGATAATAGATATATAGGCTGAGTCGCCATGACTTATTTCGCTTCCTTTTCTTCCGCAGTCGCCCCGGCAGTGCCCGCCGCCCTGATACCATCGGCTATGGCCTGTCCGCCTCTCTCCAGCAATTCCTCCGCAGCGGTCTTCCCGATATGAGTCGCTATATCTTCAGGTAATATCTTTTCGATGCTCACACTTTGCCGGCCATCCAGCGACAACAGCTGACCGCTGAAGTAGACGTCCCCGTCTTCAATCTCTGCCAGGGCGCTGATTGGCGTAGAACATCCGCCGAGCAAGGTTCGCAAAAAATCCCGTTCGATCTTTGTACATAGGGCAGTATCCGCGTCATTCAGGGGCTGACAGACAGTAAAGCTTTGATCGTCTTCCTCCCGGCACGCCACCAGGATCGCCCCCTGTGCTGGTGCAGGTAACATCCAATCCAGCACAATACTGTTTTTTGGCCGCAGGTTGATCCGTTCCAGACCCGCCTGTGCAAAAATAGCGGCATCCCAGTCTTCTTCTGCCAGTTTTCTCAGCCGGGTATTGACGTTGCCACGGAGATTGAACATTTGATGCGCCGGATATTTGTGCAGCCATTGCGCCTGGCGACGAATGCTGCTGGTGGCGATCTTCGCCGGTTTGTCCCGGTGAAGAAATTCAAGATCGTGTTTGTAGACCAGCAGGTCGTGTACCGGCCCCCGTTTTAACACAGCCGCCTGCCGAACCCCTTCCGGCAGCCGCGTCGGCACATCCTTCATCGAGTGAACGGCAATATCGATCTTTTGGTTTAGTAACGCGATATCGAGGCTGCGGGTAAATATCCCCTGTTCGCCAAAGGCGGAGAGCGGTGTCTTCAGGTCGATGTCGCCTTCGCTCTTAATGTGCACCAGCACTGCGGGAATGCCTTCTTTTTCGAGGAGTTGTTGCACCTGGACAGCCTGCCAGACGGCCAGCTCACTTTCTCTTGTGCCTATCCGGATCGGTGTTTGCATGAAGGTTAATTAATTACCGCCGATATATTCATTGATGGCCTCTATGTAGTGGCATCCACCCTTGTTATGCTGGCGCATTTTGGTCGCCATCCCATTGATCACCCGTTGAATTTGTTCATCGGTATCAGTATCGGTGGCAGGCTGAAAGGGCTCTCCCTTTAGCCGGATATACATCGGATGGGTATGCAGTTCTTTTAACTTCGTCTTTACAGCTTTCAACACGGGCACATGCTGACGCATTTT
>PMUF01000007.1 GCA_003167015.1 Chitinophagaceae bacterium
ATTATAGGTGAGGCCGCCCTGGGATTTCTCGCCGCCGATGATCCACAGACAGACGAAGAACATCACGATCGTCACGATATAGACGGTGAACATGACCGGGTTACGATACATTGCCGAAGGGTTCAGCTTGACAAAGGACTGCTTCAGCGCTTCTGCCACGATCTCCCGCGGGAATAGTGATTTATTTTGTTTCATAAAAAGTTTCTTTTATTTCTCCGCCGCCTCGCGCGACGTTTATTTCATACTAAAATATTCCGCGATCGGTCCCAGCGCCAGCGGCGGAAAATAAGACAACGCCGTAATGATGATGATGACGACGAAGGTCATGATCCCGAAGGTCATGGAATCTACTTTCAGCGTGCCGGCCGATTCAGGGATATACTTTTTATTCGCCAGCAATCCGGCAATCGCGACGGGCCCGATGATGGGCAGGAACCTGCCGAGCAGGATGATTACACCCGTCATGACATTCCAGAAAATGTTATTGCCCGTCAGCCCGGCAAAGGCGCTTCCGTTATTGGCGTTGGCAGAGGTCACCTGGTAGAGCATTTCCGAAAAGCCGTGATAGCCGGGGTTGTTGAGCCAGCCTGACGGCTTGAAAGCCCAGTTGGCATTCGGATGCTCAACCAGGATGTAGGCGGCCAGCGCCGTCCCGCCCTTGATCAGAAAGGCGGACAGCAGCGTCACGAGTCCCGCGATCTTGACCTCCCGCGCCTCTACCTTGTGCCCCATGAATTCCGGGGTACGTCCTACCATCAACCCCGAGATGAAGACGGCCACGATCACATAGATGAAATAATTCAGCCACCCCACCCCGCAGCCGCCATAGAAGGCGTTGACCATCATACCCAGCAGCATCATCAGTCCGGACAACGGCATGGCGCTGTCATGCGCGGAATTGACCGACCCCGTGGAAATCACCGTGGTCAGGATGCTCCAATATCCCGAACTAGCCGGACCAAAGCGTACTTCTTTCCCTTCCATCGCCCCCGTAGGTTGGGCGATGCCCAGATTTGCGATGGCGGGGCTGCCCCGTACCTCCGATACAATCGTAGGAATCAAGAGGCACAGCATACCGAGCGTCATGACGATGAAAGTCACATAGGCAAATTTTCTCCGGTTGATATAGAAGCCCAGCGCAAAGATCATCGCGATCGGGATGATCGTCTGGGCCACGAGTTCCAGCATATTCGTAAAATAGTCAGGGTTTTCGAGGGGGTGGGCCGAATTGGCGTTGAACCATCCGCCGCCGTTGGTGCCCAGGTGTTTGATGGCGATCATAGCGGCTGCAGGCCCGCGGGATACCTGCACCGTATCACCCTGCAGGCCGATGACCGTGTCCTTGCCGTCGAAGCTCGTCGGAGTGCCATGGAAGGCCAGCAGTACGGCGACGATGATACACAGCGGCAGGAAGATCCGCGTGACCGTTTTGGTCAGCAGCAGCCAGAAGTTGCCCAGGTTATTGGTCGTCTTTTCTTTCAGGGCGTAGAACAGGGCCACGGCGCAGGCAATGCCGGTTGCCGCGCTGACAAACTGCAGAAAGGTGATCACGAACAGTTGGGTAAGGTAGGTCACGCCGGTCTCACCGGAATAATCCTGCAGATTGGTGTTCGTGATGAAGCTGGCGGCGGTATTGAATCCCAGGTCCGGCGTCATGCCGGGATTGCCATCGGGGTTCAGGGGCAGCCTGCCTTGCAGGAGAAACATGACGAAAGCGTAGACGAACCAGAGAGAATTGATCGTCAGCATGGCTTTCAGGAATTCCTTCCAGTTCATTTTTTTGGTCGGGTCGATTCCGGACAGGCGGAAGATCAGCCGTTCGACGGGGTTGAGAAAATCGGTGATCGTCCGTTCGCCTTTAAAGACTTTTGCAATGTACTTTCCCAGGGGGTAAGCCAGCAGGACCGTCAGCAGGAAGGTGGCGACGACGCCCAGTAATTCGTTATTCATATCAAAATTTTTCCGGTTTAAGCAAAACGTACAGGAGGTAGATAAATACCCCGATAGATAAAATGAAGAGGGCTGTCATCATAGCTTTAAATTTTTTCGAATAGATCGATGCATTTGAAAAAGAGGACGAAACAGGCCGCACCGGCCAGGAATAGGATTACTGTCAACATAAGGATGCTTATTTATGGGGGAAAGGCCAAATTAGGTGCCTAAAGGGGGATTTTAGAGTGCCGGACGGCCAAATACAGTGCTGATGGCGGCTTTTAGCGATGCCATCCGATCGGGCGGCCGGCGGAAGATGCCCGGCACCCTTCCAAATTGAAAAGCCGGCGCGCCGAAATGGAAAAGTCCATCGCGCGAATACCACCTCACAGGATCACCGCCCTAGGCCTCGTAGCTCAGCCTATATTCCTCGATTTTCCGGTATAGCGTCGTCAGGCCGATATTCAGCAGCCGGGCGGCTTCTGTCTTATTGCCACGGGTGTGATTCAGGACGCGCTGTATGTGCAGTTTCTCCACGCTCGCCAGGTCGAAGGCCGATAGCGGGCCGATTGTCCGGAGTCCGCCTGCCTGCAATTCGGAAGGCAGGTTCTCGACCGTCAGTATGGGTCCGTCGGAGAGGATGACGGCCCTTTCGATGATATTTTTAAGTTCGCGGATATTGCCTTTCCAGTCGTGCTGTTGAAGATGGTCCAGGAAGTCCTTGCTCAGACCGTCCATGCGTTTGTTGCTTTTGCGGGCGAAGAAGCGGAGGTAGTAATCGGCGATGAGCGGGATATCTTTTTTTCTGTCTCGGAGAGAAGGCAGGCCGATGGTGAAAACATTGAGGCGGTAGAACAGGTCTTCGCGAAAGCCGCCTTCTGCCACTTCCTGTTGCAGGTCGCGGTTGGTGGCGGCGATGATGCGGACGTCGACGCGGGTGGCCCGGATATCGCCCACTTTAATGAATTCGTTGGTTTCCAGCACGCGCAGCAATTTGGCCTGCAGGTCGATATGCATTTCGCCGATCTCGTCCAGGAAGAGGGTGCCATTGTTCGCCTCTTCGATCAATCCTTTTTTATCCTTCGAAGCGCCCGTGAAT
>PMUF01000650.1 GCA_003167015.1 Chitinophagaceae bacterium
GGCTACAAGATCGCCAATCCCACTCTTCTTGCCCGTATCAGCCGCGAGGAACTGGAGCAGCTGCTGAAAGGATATGGCTGGACACCGTATTTCCTGGAAGGCGACGACCCGGAAAAAATGCACCAGGCCATGGCGGGTGTCCTGGATCAGATCATCGAGGTGATTAGGGAAATCCGTCGTGAAGCGCTGGCCAATGGCCCTGTCGAAAGGCCCAGATGGCCGATGCTCGTGTTGAAAACGCCCAAAGGGTGGACCGGGCCGAAAATGGTCGATGGCCTTCCTGTCGAAGGGACCTGGCGGTCGCACCAGGTACCCCTGTCCGATCCTGCCAAAAATCCACAGCATCTGCAGCAGCTGGAAGGGTGGCTCAAAAGCTACCGGCCCTGGGAGCTATTCGATGAGAAGGGCGCGCTGCTGCCTGAGCTGGCTGCGCTGGCGCCGGAAGGCAACCGGCGGATGGGCGCGAACCCCCATGCTAACGGGGGGCTGCTGCTAAAGGACCTGAAGATGCCCGATTTCCGGGCGTTTGCCGTCAAAGTGGATGCGCCCGGGGACGCCACGGCATCCGACACGCTGGTGCTGGGTGACTTCCTGGCGGAAGTGATCAGGCTCAATATGGAGGAGCGAAACTTCCGCGTTTTCGGTCCCGATGAGACGCTTTCCAACCGGCTCGATGCGATATTCAAGGCGACCAACCGCCAGTGGCAGGCCGACCGGCTGGATACGGACGAGTTCCTGGCGCATGACGGCCGGGTCATGGAAGTGCTGAGCGAACATCAGTGTGAAGGTTGGCTGGAAGGCTATCTGCTGACCGGTCGTCACGGATTGTTCAACAGCTATGAGGCCTTTGTTCATATTGTGGACTCGATGTTCAACCAGCATGCCAAATGGTTGAAAGTAACTGCCGGGCTGCCCTGGCGCCGTAAGATCGCCTCGCTCAACTATCTACTGTCCTCGCATGTCTGGCGGCAGGACCACAATGGCTTTACCCACCAGGATCCCGGCTTTCTCGATCATGTGGCGAATAAAAAGGCAGAGATCGTCCGGATCTATCTGCCGCCCGATGCCAATTGTCTGCTCTCTACGATGGATCATTGTCTGCGCAGCAGGCATTATGTGAATGTGGTCGTAGCCGGCAAGCACCCGGCGCCGCAATGGCTGGATATGGAGCAAGCTGTATTGCACTGCACGAAGGGGATCGGCATCCTGACCTGGGCGAGCAACGATCGCGGCAAAGAACCCGATGTCGTCATGGCTTGCGCCGGTGATGTCCCCACCCTGGAAATTCTTGCGGCCACTTCCATTCTGCGCGAAAGATTGCCCGACCTGCTGATCCGGGTTGTGAATGTGGTCGACCTCATGAAGCTGGAACCCCATACCGAGCATCCGCACGGGATGAGTGATTACGATTTCGACCTGTTATTCACTAAAGACAAACCCGTGATCTTCGCCTTTCACGGCTATCCTTTGCTGATCCACCGGTTGACGTATAAACGCACCAATCACCGGAATATCCATGTCCGCGGGTATAAGGAAGAAGGCACTATTACCACACCTTTTGACATGACCGTACTGAATGATATGGACCGTTACCATCTCGTGATGGATGTCATCGCGCGGCTGCCGCAGCTGGGAGAAAAATGCGCCTGGCTCAAGCAGGAGATGGAGGACAACCTGATCCGGCACAGGGCCTATATTGACCAGGAAGGCATCGATATGCCGGAAGTACTGAACTGGAAATGGCCGGCGTCAATACAGGGGCAGCACCAAAACCAGGTTATAGGCTGAATGTTTCCCATTGCTCCAGGTCAGCTTGTAGACGCCCGGGATCACCCCGGACATGTCGATTTGCGTCAGTGGAATACCTGCGCCGATATAGATCGTCTTCATCGGTCTGCCCGTCATATCGATCAGCTGGAACCAGGACGCACTGGTGACATCCGGAATGACGACATCGGTGAAGCCGTATTTAACCGGATTGGGATAGAGGTTCAGAAGCGAGGCCTTGCCGGGCGGGTGAACGGCCAGCGTACTGCTGTAGCTGTAAACAGCAGTGGTGTCCTGCATTTTCAGCCGGTAATAATTGATGCCCGGATTGGCGCCTGAATCGGTGTAGCTATAGGTCTGCGTACCCGTGTCGATGCCATTGGGGGTGATGGCGGCGATGACCGCAAATTGAGTAGTATCACCGTCTATTGCCCGCTCGAGGGCATAATAGGAAAGGATGGCATCATTGGTGGCCTGCCATTGTACCAGCGGGACGTTGTCGGAGTAAGAGCCGGAGAACGACAGCAACTGGAAGACGGGCGGCGGTGTATACTCCTGTCTTGTGGTATCATAGACATAAATGAATCCGGCCAGCGAAGCGGAGGATGTCAGGTTGGCTACCATTACGTCGCCGGTAGTGCCGGGGCCGACGATGGCCTGGATGACACTATCAGAGACAACATTGAAAGAGGAGGCCTGAGTCCCGCCAAAACTGACAGAGGTGGCACCTGTCAGATAGTGACCCGTGATGGTAATGGTCGTCCCGGTGGTTCCGCTGCCGGGCAGGAAGCTGGTCAATGCTACGCCGGGTGGGGGTGGGGGCGGCGGAATATAAATAAAACCGGTCAGCGAATCTTCACCATTGTTGCCGTTAACCACCAGGGTACCTGTAGACCCTTGTCCCAGTACCGCATAAATCAGCGAGTCCGAAATAACATTGAAGAGATAGACCGGCGTTCCGCCAAAGCTGATGGTGGTAATGCCCGACAGATTTTGACCCGTGATCGTTATGGTAGCACCCGGTCCGGCACTGTCCGGCGAAAAGGCCGTCAGCTGGACCGGCGGTAATGGCGTATAAATGTAGCTGAAGCCACCGATGCTGGCCGTATCCGTCGGAGTAGTGATCGCGATGTTTCCTGTCGAGCCTACACCTACGACAGCCGAGATCGTCGAGTCCGAGAGAACAGTGAAAGAACTGGCCGGCGTACCGCCGAAAGTCAGGATGCTGGTCCCGGTGAACCCTGTTCCCGACAGGAGTATGGTGGCTCCGGTGGCGCCCGAGTCCGGCGATATGCTGCTGATGGAAGGCGGGGTGCCGTAGGTATAGCCGGGCAGTGACATCGTTCCGGCAGTCGTCGACGTTACCGTTACATTGCCGGTGGCGCCCGCACCTACGATGGCTGTGATGGTCGTCGAAGATACCAGCGTATAGGAGGCGGCGGCAGTATCGCCAAAGCTGACGCCAGTGATACCGCTGAGATTAACCCCGGTAATGGTCACTACCGTCCCGGCCGGCCCGATGGTAGGGGAGAAGGAATTAATAGCGGGTTCGTTGGAACCCTTATTCCGTAGCACAGTAATAGTGTTGTCGGTATTATTGCCTGTAGCCAGATCGGGTCTGCCATCGCCGTCATAGTCGGCAGTGGTAATGGAAAAGGGGATATTGCCGGTGGCGTAATCGACATTGGGATTGACGGCAATCGTACCGACAGTACTGATATTCTTGTGAACGGATACTGCGTTGCCTGATTCGTCATCGACGGCCAGGTCGGGCTTGCCGTCGCCGTCCAGGTCGCTGATCACCAGGTCATACGCGCCGCTGCCGCTATTGACGACAATCTGTGTGGCGAAAGAGATCGTACCCGGGCTGCTGGTATTGCGCAACAGCGATAAAGTGTTGTCATTGTTGTTGGCAATGGCCAGGTCGGGCTTGCCGTCGCCATCGAGGTCACAGATAGCAAGACCCTGAGGTGCATTGCAGGTAGCGAAGTCCACATGAGCGGCAAAAGACACTGTGCCCCCGCTGCTGGTATTGCGCAATACGGACACTATGTTGTTGTTCCCGTCGGCTGCGGCCATATCAGGCAGGCCGTCTCCGTCGATATCCGCCACTTCTACCTTGAAAGGTCCGCTATAGGTGGCCAGGGACCAGTTCACCTTCGGGGAAAAAGACAGGTTGCCGACCGTGCTGTTATTGGTGTAGGTGGATAGTACACCCGTTCCGCCGCAGGCTACGATGATCTCGGGTTTGCCGTCTCCGTTGAGGTCCGCTATCGATGCGGCCGTGGCATAATTGCCGGCTGCATAACTGATCGGAGCAGCAAAGGAGATATTGCCTGATGTACTGGTATTCCGAAAGATTGAAATAGTCTGTGAATAAAAATTGGATACAACGATCTCCGGTTTACCGTCCCCGTCGAGGTCACCGGCAGTAACGCCGATAGGATAATCGTTTGACCCCATGACGTAAGAGCCCTGCGGCACGAAGGACACCGATCCCGGCGCACTACTGGTGTTATGGTAGACAGTGACGATATTGGAATCGCCGTCGGCGATGACCAGGTCAGGTTTGCCGTCACCGTCGAGATCCATGGAAAAAATGCTTTGCGGGCCGAGGCCTGTAGGGATAGTCGTCGATGAGGAAAAGGCCGAGGGCTTAAACTGACCGGTATCTGAAAAAGTAGTGATAAAAGGCTTGAAGGGAAAAGAGGAGAGATTGCCGGCAGTGACCGTTATCGGCTGATAGCTGGCCCCTGGTGGCACCGTCACGGTGAGTGACCCCGATGATGCGGAAGTGACAGGCGCCGAAACTGATCCGAACCAGACGACATTGGCCGAAGCGGTGCTGCTGAAATTACTGCCGGTAATGGTTACTGTTGAATTGAGCAGGCCTGAAAGGGGGCTAACGGCCGTGATGACGGAGTGTGCAAAAACCAAACTTGGGGCGCCTATAGCAATGCATAGAAAGAGACGAATCCCAGGGTAGAGTTTCGGCATGGGGTATTGAATTTGAGGCCAAGATAATAGAAAGTGTTGGTAAAGAGAAATACGTATACTTGAATTTTATTATACATAGGGGGTCAATAGGGCAAATTTTTATACGGTATTTTTATATCGTATGAAAAATGTCAATTATTACCTGGCTGCCATCACTGCCTCTACGATCTGGGGTTTTTTTAGCTTTGTCCTGAGGCCGCTGGCTGCCTGGTCTTCCGTGGATATCCTTTTTTACCGGGTCTTTACGAGCGCAATATTGCTTCTGGTCACCAGTACGGCGCTGCGGAAAGCTGCCTGGAAGGCCGGCCGCCGGAAGTATACGGCCTTGTCTACCGGCGACAAAAGAGGGCTGGTAAGACAGGTATTGGGTGGGGGGGTATTCCTGACGGCCAACTGGTTCTTCTTCATTTTTGTACTCAATCACAGGAGCATTAAGGCGGCTTCGCTGGCCTATCTTGTCTGTCCGATCCTGACGACGGTGCTGGCCTGGCTGATCCTGAAAGAAAAGCTGTCGCGCGGCCAGTGGGTGGCAGTGGGCATGAGTATCTGCGGCTGTCTGCTGCTGGCTTTCCATCACCTGGTAGATTTGTTATACAGCCTGGTCATTGCCGTTTCTTATGCGTTTTATCTGATCAGCCAGCGGAAAAATTACGGGATCGATAAATTTCTGTTGCTGACTATGCAGGTCATCTTTTCGGCTTTGCTGCTCCTGCCTTTTTACCCCTTTTACCGGGGACCGGTACCCACCGCGGCCCTGTTCTACATCCTGATCGGGGTCATTGCAGTATTCCTCACTATCATTCCATTGTGGTTGAGCCTGTTTGCCCTTCAGGGGCTAAAGTCCTCCACGGTTGGCATCATTCTGTACATCAATCCCCTGCTGGGTTTTGTGATTGCCGTGACCTGCTATGGGGAAAAGGTCCGTCCTGCTGAAGGCGTTGCCTATGGGGTGATCGTATTGTCGGTCATTCTCTTCAACTGGATGAATCCGGCGTTAAAGCCGCCGCCGGCGCAGGCGCCGGCGCCAGATTTTTCAGGCAGGAATGTCCGCGGGCATTAACTTTGCAGTACCATCAATAAACTTACTTATTGAGACCAGCTTTACTCATTCTGGTACTCCATGTATTACCGATTGCGCTTCCGGCCCAGTATTACCTGACCGGCGAGGTGGTGGATTGTCATGGAGATA
>PMUF01000601.1 GCA_003167015.1 Chitinophagaceae bacterium
CACCCAGTCCGCACCCGTCAACACCACCGCCGAAGAATCCCCCCCATCGATCGTCGCATGCCCCTCCCCATAACTCCCAATCCACACCGGACGCAGAGAAGCCCCCCCATGCCCAACCCGCAACATACCGGCAAAAGTCTGCCCCCCATGAAAAAAAACCGAATCCCCGGCCGCAAGCTGCATCCGGCTGACCGCAAAAAGCGTCTTCCACGGATGACCCAGGCTCCCATCCTGCCTGTCATCCCCGTTGGCAGCGATATAATAATTCCTGGCCATCCCTTCGTAACTTAACAGCCCTAAAAAACAACCAATCCAAACAAATTTTAGCCCGCTCATAATCAATACCCCGGATTTTGCTGCAACGATGGATTAAGGATAATTTCCTGTTGTGGGATCGGATAATATTCATTCTTACCCTTTTCGAAATTTGCAGTCGACAACACACTGCCTACCCCCCGGGTCTTCTCAACCGTTAAAAAATTATTCAAATAGGTACTGGCATTCCCCCAGCGGACCAGGTCGAAGAACCTTTGGCCCTCTTCCGCGAACTCCAGCCGCCGCTCGAACTGGATGGCGGCCATAGCATAGCTCTGGCTCGTCCAGGGCGCCGTATACAATCCCATATAATAATTCGCCGAAGGATACCCGGATGAACTATCGATCGCTACCATACAGCCATTCATCGCCCTGGACCGGACCATATTGACATAAGTCCGCGCCTGATCAATCGTTCCGGCCATTACCTCCGCTTCCGCCGCCCACAACAAGACATCGGCCCACCGGATAATATTGTAGTTGACCGCACTGTTACCTACATAATAATAAGCGCTGATAATACCTCCAAAGCCTATTCCTTCCTCACTTTGCTTGAACATATTTTTGATATTGAGATAGGGGCCGCCAAAAGCCTGATTGGCCACCCAACTCGCCCCGGGATCAACGCCCCAGTCAAGGTAAGGCACTCCGCGCCGGCCGACCGACCAGTCCAACCGCGGATCGACAGTCCCCTGGTAAGGCACGAATGGGCTGGAAGATGGGATGTTCATGTCATTGGTCATATTGGTGACATTGGACGTGTCATTACCCGACGCATCCATCATCGGCAGCCCGTTGACATCGGTCTTGAAGGCATTTACCACACTGAACGAAGGCTGTTTCCAATATCCATACGTCACATCCGCCGCCGTACCGACCGGCGATACGCCCGTCTCGCCCAAATTGGCATTATCCGGCAGGCTTGTCGGGTCTACAGAAAAATTGATCTGTAATACAGTCTCCGAATTATTTTCCGTGCCTACATCAAAATTATCATGATAACAGTTGGTCAGCGCATACTTGGTCCCTTGCCAGTTCACCCCATTGGCAATGATCGTGTCGACCAGCGCCAGCGCCTGCGGATATTTCTGCTCGAATAAATAACACTTGACAAGGTAACATGCCGCCGCCCATTTATTGGCCTGGCCGGCTAAAGGCTGCACTTCATTCATGTTATCATAACCAAACCGGAAATCCGCCTCGATCTGCGGCCAGATATTCGCGGAATTGGGCAGATTATTGAAATTGATTACCGTCTCATTTACATAAGGCACATTATTCCACATCTTCTTGAGATCAAAATGAAAATGGCCCCGCAGGAACCGGGCCTCCCCAAGCGACTCATTCTTGGCCGCCGTCGACATATTCGTAGCATTCTCCGCCGCCAGGATCACCGCATTGGCCCGCGCAACCCCGTCGTAATCCGCCGTCCATTTGTCGTCCAGGAAACCGGTTGTTGAGAGTTCTTCATAGTTCTCGATATTCAAGGCATCCGGGACCTGGTGCGGCAACCCGCTGGTACCTGATCCGCCTACATAAGTATCCCCGGATGTGATATCCCCATAGATCCAGTTCGTCCCCGAAGTTCCCCACCATGTGCTCTTCACGTCGATGCCCGTCAGGTCATGATAGGCGCCGATCAGCAATAGCTGAACGCCGGCGCTGTCATAGAAATCATTCAGCGTGGTACTATTACCTTGTGGCGGCACGGTGAGGAAGCTTTTTTTGCAAGCGCCGCAGAACAACAGCAAGCCGGCTATAAGTATAAAAAATGAATTTTTCATATCGAATGTCTTTGAGATGATCATAGATAATTTAAAAACCGAGATTGACACCGGCCAGGTATTTCTTGGAGATCGGGTAGGCCGTGCCATAATCGATCCCTAAATTTTGAGGGGTTCCATCATTAACCTCTGGATCAAGCCCGCTGTAATGCGTAAAGGTGAACAGGTTATAGGCCTGCACATAGATCCGCAGGCGGCGGATACCTTTCAGATGCGGAATGGTATAGCCCAGTTGTACCTGCTTGATCCGCATATATGACCCGCTCTCGACAAAAAAGCTGGATGGCGAAAGATCGTTGGCGCTTAGGTCCTGCGTAAAAATAGGCAGCTTACCATTGGGGTTTTCCGGCGACCATGTATTCAGCGCCGACGCGAATAATCCACCCTGACCGCCAACGGCGCCATTCGGCATTTCCGAGAGCACGCGCGAGTAATTGTAGATCTTGTTTCCGTAAACTCCCTGCAATAACACCCCAAAATCGAAATTGCTATAATACAGGTTCAGCGTATACCCATAGGTGAATTTTGGATTGGGACTGCCGAGATAGGTCTCATCCTGCGTATTGATGACCCCATCATGATTGAGGTCTTTGTATAACACATGTCCCAGCCCATTCTGCTTGGTGATCCCGAAAAAGGACTCATCAGGAGCGTTGTTGAGCTGGGTTGGGCTGCTGATTATTCCTTGGTATACATATCCGTAAAAGCTCGATACCGGCCTGCCTACAATGCTGCGGGTAAGATAATTGGCCCCGTTTGATCCATATACACCACCCTGAATAAAGGTACTGTCCAGACCATTGATATAATCGACTTTATTGCGATACGTTGCGATATTAAAGGCCATCTCGAACCGCAGCTTCCCGATATGCTGGTTATATCCCATCTCCAGCTCGACACCCTTGTTCGTGAAATTCATCACATTCTCTACGGGCGAAAGCGCCGACCCTGCTGTTCCGGGCGTAGGCGGCGCCAGCAACAGCCCTTTATCCTCCTTATCAAACCAGTTAAAGCTGGCTGTCAGGCTATTATTAAAGACCGCTGCGTCAAAGCCGATATTCGTCGAAATATTGGATTCCCAGTGCAGGTAGGGATTGCCCAGCTGATAGGGAAAATACCCCGCCAGCGAAGAGGTATTCGTTCCGGCCAAATCATAGTCCCCAAAACCGCCGGAGGAAAATGTACCCAGGTAGAGCCCGGTGCTGATTGCGTCATTTCCGGTAGAGCCATAGGAGGCGCGAAGCTTCAGATCATTCAGCCAGCTGATACTCTTCATAAAATTCTCTTGGGATATCCGCCAGCCGACACTACCCGCCTCGAAATTACCATATTGCTTGTCGGGGCCGAACTTGGATGACCCGTCCCGGCGATAGGTCGCCGTCGCCAGATACTTGTCCATCAGGGAATAGGTGATATTGCCAAAATAGGAAATATTGGTCTCTTCATCCCCACCACCACCGACCGTCGGGACATAGGCGCTCCCGCTGCCCGTATTGCCATTGCTCAAGTACTCCGTACTTGAAGAAGCAAAGCCGATATTACCGGTCGTACCATAATAAGAGCGGAAAATATATTGCCTGGCCTCATAACCGGCAAAGGCCGATATTTTGTGGATTCCCCCAAGCGTTGTGGAATAAGCCAGCTTATTCAACCACCGCCAGTCCGTTATATAGCTCCCGCCCTCCGTAAAAAGATTAGTGGGCGCCGGGATGGGCTCCTGGTATTCGACGGGCGTATAAGAACGGGATTCGTTAGGGAACAATTGGAACCCGATCTGGTTAGTATAGATTAGCCCTTTGATGGGTTCGAATTCGGCATAGGCTGTTCCGACAATAGACTGCGTATAATTCTTAGCGCCTCTCGATAACTCCTGAACCGTGTAGGGATTACTCGCATCCCCCAGTACCAGCGCCTTATTGACGCCGGCCAGGTTGCCCGCGATATCGTATTTCGGCAGCAATGGGGACAGCGCATACAGATTACTGATCACATTCGTCGCACCACGCGTCACCGTGCTTTGCGTCGTATAAGACAACTCCACATTTTCGCCGACCCGGAACCAGGGCTTTATCTTAAATTGCGTATTCACCCGCAACGACAACCGCTGAAAATAGGTAGCCAGCATGGTCCCCTGGTCATCCATATAGCCCATGCTGATGGCATAGTTATTCTTGTCTGTGGCCCCGCTGATGGTCATTTGGTGGTTCTGCGTCAGCGCCGGCTGGAAGATAGATGTCCACCAGTTCGTGCCCGCCTGGTTGGCCTTTAGGATTCGATAGTTCTGGTAATTATAAAGGGATGGCGCTGCCAGGGGACTGTTCTGCGGCACGCCGAGATTATTGGTATTGGTGCCTTCAATGATCCAATAAGGCAGGGCAGGGCCACCGCCGCTCGTATCGTACATGCTGTAGTCCGCAAATGGCATTCCCGCTACACTATAGGAAGAATAAAGCGCATTCGCCTGCTGCTGTGGAGTAATGGTCTTCGGAAGATGCCTTGGCACTTCCTCTCCCACATAAGAATTATAGTCAAAACGCGGCGCACCCAATTTACCTGTCTTTGTCGTAATAACGACAACCCCATTACTACCCTCCGCCCCATACAACGCGATCAGCGAAGGGTCTTTCAGGATCGTAATACTCTCGATCTCACCCGGGTCCAACAGGTTGCTGACATTGACGCTATAACTACCTGTCCCCATCCTGATCTGCACCCCATCGATCACATACAGCGGGTCATTATCACCCAGCGTGCCTATACCGCGGATACGGATCGTCTGCGCATTCCCGGGACCACCTTGCCCGTCAACACTGACACCCGCCACCCGTCCTTCAATGGCGCCTTCCACCGTCGTCACCGGCGTCCCATCCACAACATCCCCCGAGATCGTCGAGGCCGCCCCCGTCACATCCCGCTTGCTCTGCTTCGAATACCCCGTCACCACGACCTCATTCAAGGCATTACCGCCGGTTTTCAACTGAAAGTCCAGTACCTGCACCTGACCCTCCGCAACAGTGATGCTCCGGGTGATATTCTGATAGCCGACAGCCGAAACCTGGACTATATACTTGCCCGGCTTTAGACCCGCCAGTTGGAACTCACCTCCCAACCCCGCGGAAGTACCCTTATCCGCTCCCGACAACGTGATGGACGCTCCGACAACCGGCTCATCCTTATCATTCGTGATCTTCCCCTTCAGCGTCCCGCCCTCCTGTCGCGCAGCCTCATCTTTCACTTCCCCCGCCGTTCGCCCACCCGCCGGATCATCTGCCCGGTAGATGATTATCTTATTGGCCACCAGCCGGTAAAGAAGACGCGTATTCGCCAGCAGAAGGTCCAGGGCCTTGTCCACGGTATAGCTTCCCCGGGAAAGACTGATACTCCTGTAATTGTCCACCTGCTGCCGGCTGTACGCAAAGCGGAATTCCGATTGCTGTTCGATCCTCGTAAAAGCCGTTCGCAAGGGTTCGTTCCTGAGTTCGAGAGAGACTCTTACATCGCTGAGTTCCTGGCTGTTACCGGTATTGGCCATCAACAATTGCAGTCCGGTACACCCCATCGCGACAAGCAGGCAAGTTAGCTTCATAATCCAACCTTTGTAATGAGTAGGACAGACAGCAGGAAAACGACATAGGTTTCCCCGCTGTGGAAATAAAAATTCCATAGTTTTGGCAAGTTTTAAATAGTTACACCATTATTGTTTAAAACAACCCGCATCCCGGCTCCACCCGGGATGTTTTAATTACAACCTTTCCCATCGATCACTATCGTATTCCCCTTGATCACAAAATTCGATTGGCTTACCGCACAGATCACCGTCATGATCTCATCCAGGTCATCCTCCTGGTAAAAAGTAGCCGTCACCCGGCATTCCTTCACGATAGCATTGGCAAAAGAAACCGTTACATTAAATCGCTGCCCGATCCGCCGTGCAGCCTCCTCCATCGTGATGTCGTCAAAAACGACCTCCTCCGGCTTCCAGGCCATCACAGCCTCGACATTCACCTTTTGCGAGATATACCCCTCCGTATCTTTATTATACCGCATCTGCTGATTATCTGTCAACAGTCCCATGTTGGAACGCCCCTTCAGCACCTGCACCTTCCCATGGTCTACCGTCACCTCGATGGCATCCTCACCGGGATACGCCTTAATGTTGAAAGCCGTCCCCAACACCTTCGTCACGATCTTGCCGGTATGCACCAGAAATGGCTGACCAGTTCTATGCACAATATCGAAATACGCTTCCCCGCTCAGGGTCACTTCACGCCCCCCGGCAATGTCCGGCGGATAGTCCAGCGTGCTATGCCTGTTTAAGATCACGGTACTCCCGTCCGGCAGATGGACAACCCTCCTTTTCTCCCCGGCAGTCAAATGACCTGCCCCTCCCATCTTCGCACCGGCAGCAGGCGCAGTCACGATGGCCGGTTGAGCCGCTGCCGCAGGATGCACAACCGATCTCCCGCTCATCCTGAGCGACAAATAGCCCGCCGTACCAGCCAGCAGCAAGAAGACGGCCACGATAGCACGATAGCTGTGACGCCACCCTATCCGTGGCTCGGCCGGCCCGGCGGCAGACCCATCCACTCCCGTCTCACTCACCCACCCGTACATCTTGTCCCAATCCTCTCCCGCCTCGCTCACCCGCCCATACATCTTGTCCCAATCCACCGGGTACTCCGTATTCGCGGCCTTCAGATCCTCCCAGAGTATACACATCTGCTCTGACAATGCCTTTTCCGCATCCGCCTGCCTCAGCAGCGTGACTAATTCCTGCACTTCCTGGGCCGTAATGTCACGGCGCAGGTATCGCGCAAAGAGTTCCTGTAATCGTTGAGAAGAATCCATACAAGCCTGACACTTGTGCGGAAAGAAAGGACTAATGCAGAAGAAAAAATAGTATACCGCTCATCATGATAGACCCATGTTCCCCCAAATAATGCCGGATGAACCGCAAGGCCTCCACCATATGATTCTTGACGGTATTCCGGCTAAGATGCAGGTGACGGGCGATCTCCTCATGATTCAACCCGCGGTCACGGCTCAACTGGTAGACCAGCCGCCGCTGAGGAGACAACATATCGAGGGCATCCCGCAGCAACCGCTGATAATCAGCCACCAGCGACTGGTCCTCGACATTATTATTGTTATGGCGTTCCGGCGCCGCCAGCTCCTGTAGCTCCCGGAGCAGCTTTATATCATGGCCCGCCTTACGCAAATGGTTCAGGGTCCTGTTTCGGGCAATCGTAAAAATGTACCCATCGAGGTTGTCCACCTCGTGCAGGATGTCCCGGCATAGCCAGAGCTTGATAAATATTTCCTGGGTGATCTCCTCTGCCGCATAGGGCGAACGCGCTATGGTCAGTACATAGCCAAAAAGCCTGTTCTTATAGTTGTCAAAAAGACGCTTAAAAGATTCATCGGTAAAATAGGGGCGCTCCTCGGTAGACATGGCAGCAATTTTTATATGGTCGCAATCGCCACCTAAAAGTAGGTAATTATTTCACTACTTTGAGCTTCCTTTATTTCTTGCGACGCTGCCGCCAGAGGTCATAGCCGAGATTCAATTGCAACGCGCTGTTATGCGGCGCCGATCCGCCTTGTCCCGGCCGCACATACGAAGTCAGCGATTGTTGGTAGCGCAGGTTTAGCGTAAGCCTTTTCCAGCGATAGGCCACATCCAGCAGGACCCGCCAATCTGACCTCCGCAGTCTGGCAAGGGCGCCAGGGTCATATTTCAGGTCGAGATTGAAATTTCCATTGACGGAGACGGGGCCGACGCCATTCGAGGCCTGCGAATCGAAACGTTCTATCGCTGCCCCGTCCCACAGCCGGGAATATTGTAATCCCGCCCCAAGGTACAGCCCGCCGGCCACCCGGTAGTGTATGGTCAGAGGAATATCTGTATAGTATAATTTCTCAATAGACACAACAGTATCCTTGATCGACGTCTGGACGGGATTATTAGTATAGACAGTATCATAGCCGCCTGTGCTGTCAATCTGCTGCGACCGGGAATACTGCGGACTGTAAAGACGCACGCCCGCATCGATATAGACCCTGTCGCCCATATACATCCGCACATAAGCCCCGGGCAAATGATCCGGCAACAGATCGGGCCCGTCTGACGAAGTATATTTATAGGCTGTCTGGCCGTCCACCGCGAAGTTCAGTCCGTCCCACAATCCTACGGCAAGGATCCGCTCACCTTTGCCGGCAGGAGCCTTTGTAGACTGCGCTGCCGTATTCCCGGGATGATCTTTGCCCCCTTTAGCCGCCGGCGCTTTTACCGGCAACAGGCCCTTCCCTGGCTTCAATCCGGCAACCGGCAAAGACGCATAACTGCCGCGCCGCGAACGGTCATAACCCGATCCGACAATAGCCAGCGACGGCATTTGTGCCCTCCCCTCATGCAGGTGATGGCCCCTCTTAATCGGGGAATCGCCTCCCCCCGACTGCGCTGTCGGCTTCCGCACCACCTCACCTCCCTCCTGCTGCCACCCCCTCCCTGCCCCGGATTGCCCCGTCACGCCTCCGGCTCTCCTCCCCGCACCCCCGGATTGCCCCACCCCCTCCCTCGATCGCTTCACTGTCTTCTCCGCCGCAGAATTCTCTACCCCATTTCCGCCGGCCTGCTCACCTCCGCGCCTATCCGTCTCCACTATCTTACCTCCTCCTCTCTTTACAGAATCTTTCCCTCCACCGGACTTTAGTCCCGATTCCACCCCAATCTCTCCCGTCCCGCCGGTCTCCCCCTCAGCCGACCCGGACCTCGCAGCCAACCCAGACCCCTCAGCCGCTCCAGACCTCGCAGCCGGCCCGGACCTCGCAACCGGATTTCCATTCGCCATCCCCCCACTCCTCTCTTCCTGTCCCATACCCCTCGGCGTATCTCTTCCCACACTCACCCGCCCCTCCACAACCCGTCCCGCATCCCGCAGCAAAGGCTTGCGCACCACCAACCAGACACTAACCCCAGCCACCACAGCAGCCGGCGCCAGCCAACGAAAGTTCCGGAACCAGGAGCCGGAGCCCTTCACCCTGGCGACAGGCATCCCCTTATCAAGCATCGGCCGCATGAGCGACCATGCCTCTTCCGCCGGCGGCACAGTTATCGGGCTGTCCTCGGGAGGAAAAAATGA
The DNA here is from genome assembly GCA_003167015.1 of Chitinophagaceae bacterium. Classification (GTDB taxonomy): domain Bacteria; phylum Bacteroidota; class Bacteroidia; order Chitinophagales; family Chitinophagaceae; genus Puia. The sequence continues at coordinate 9,242 of PMUF01000601.1, forward strand.
AGTGTGTTTGTTCTCTCCACTCATAGTCATCTATTGAAATGTCTTTCCAATACGGATTTCAACTTTCTCCGGCTTTCGCTCAGATGCCATTTTATCGTGCCGGTTGTCAGTCCCACATTCTCCGCGATTTCCTTTATAGAATATCCCTCGATATAATAAAGATTACATATCGCCCTTGTGCCCGGGTTCAACTGGTCGAGCAGAATGTAGAGGTCCTTTCTCTCGAGGGCCGCAATAGGATTATGACCCGCCGCCGTCTCCGGTACTGTCTCCCCGGCATCATACGGGCCGGACAGCACAGCAGGCCGCATGGACGCCCGCAGTTTGTCGATAGCGGTATGGCGGACTACCGTATAAACCCAATTGAAGAATTGACCCTTTTCCGTCCGGTAATCGGCAATATGCCCGAAGACCTTCATCATCCCGTCATTCACGGACTCGATGGCCTCATGATCGTTTTCGAAAAATCTCCGGCACATGCAGAACAGGGGAACGTAATATTCCTTGTACAATCGTTCCTGGCTCACCCGTTCATTCCGAACGCAGCCCTGTATGACTTGCTGCAGATCTTCCAAAACCAACAAGCTTTATGGTTGATTTATTTGTGTAGGCGAAATAGTGACACCGGAAGTATAAGGCCAGTTGAAGCTGAATCCCGTGGCCGTAACAGTATAAGTACCTTGATATAGGGTTTGATTCACCATCACGGTGATCGGGTAGGTCCCTGCCGCAGGCGGCCCGGTCAGGTACTGCTCCGGAAACAAATAAGCCGTGGCCGGATTTTGCGCGCCATCGCATCCCGATCCGGTAGCAGTCGAAATGACCTCATAGAATATCAGCGATATTTCGCCGTTGTCAACCGCTACACTGCCGAACTGTCCTTGACTAACCGACCAGACAAAAGTCGGAAAACAATTGTATACAGTAGTTGATTGCGCCAGCAGTACCAGGCGCCCGATGGAATCCAGCGATGGCGTCAGCGTAATTCCCACACCGGCCAGGGAAGTGGTATCGGTAGTAGTAGGAGGAACCGGCGTATACACAGTATCACTTACCGTGATAGGGCAAGTCGCACTGTCGGCAGAGTCCGCACCGGACACATAACTGGCCTTGATCTGATATTTTCCTGCTTCTGCAAACAAGATCATCGCCTGACCGTTACCCGTCGTAATATGCGCAGCAGTCGCAGGAGTGACCGTCCATCGTATATTTTCAGCTGCAGAGTTATCTACCGTAGCAATCAACGGCGCACCCTTTTGTACACTGGTTGCAGATAACGTTAAGGTAGCGTTGGAGGTTCCGGAAGTTTTTGAACCGGACGCAGGACTGGCATTCTTATTACAGGCTATGAATCCGGCCGGCGACAACATCAAAAAAGATAATGTCCAAAATAGACGTTTCATATATTTTATGTTTTTGTCTATTTTACGCCCGCACCGGATCAAAAGGTTGGGTAAACTCAGAAAATAACGACGACCTTCCCTCTCGTCTTCCCGGTCTCTACCGCCAGGTGGGCTTCAGCCATTTGCCCGAAAGCAAACACCTTCGAGACCTCCGCCCGCAAAGCCCCATCCCCCAGCAACTGCGCGATATGCTGCATGTCTTCCCCGCTGCTTTGAACCATCATGGACTTTCCGAAAATGCCTTTCGCCTTGGCTTTTTCCTGAACACCATCATTCGCTGAAGAAGGAATGGACACGAGCGTTCCGCCTTTCTTGATCACTTGCAATGACCGGTCAATATAGTCCCCGCCGCGGGTGTCCAGCACAAAATCGATGTCCTTGACCACATCCTCAAAGCGTTGGGTTTTATAATCTATAAACTCATTAGCTCCCAGCCCCAATACGAAATCTTTGTTTTCCGCCGAAGCCGTGCCGATCACATAGGCGCCGATATGCCGCGCGAACTGTACCGCAAAATGCCCTACACCGCCTGCAGCCGCATGGATCAATACCCGCTGCCCCGCACGCAGTCTGCCGTGATCGGAAAAGGCCTGCCAGGGCGTTAATGCTGCCAGTGTCGCAGCCGCCGCCGACTCGAAGCTGACAGCACCAGGTTTCAACGCCAGCTGATCTGCCGGCGCAGCCACATATTCCGCATAGGCCCTGCCATGACCCGGAAAATTCACCATCCCGAATACCTCGTCGCCTGCCTCGAATTCCTCCGCCCTCGATTCAGTCACGATGCCCGCAATATCCCAACCCAGGATCATCGGGTTCTCCCCTTTCAGCTTCCCCGCTGCCCCCTTCCCCGCCCTCGTTTTCACATCCACCGGGTTGATGCTGATCGCCTTTACCTGTACCAATACCTCTCCTTCGCCGATCACCGGCGTTGGCAGTTCCG
>PMUF01000485.1 GCA_003167015.1 Chitinophagaceae bacterium
GCTATCTTTCTTTGTTCGATGGGCTGTGCAGCCAGGTGCAGGAAGACATGGCCATCTGTCAGCTGGACGGAGACAGGGACTGGTTGGCCGCGATCCACTTATCAGCGCCTAATCACTGGTCGCCGGCCGAAAAGACAGGCCGGCCCTTTGGCGCAGTGCACGGAGTGGTACCCGGCATGGAAAAGCTCAACCAGCAATACTTCAGGATGCTGGTAATGGCCGTGCAGAAAGGACCCTTTTTCAGGTTCGCATGGGGCCTGGCGACGGATACCCGGTTAAACCATCATCCCGATCCCCGGCCGGGCTTCGATGGGGCTGCCTGGCAGGGCAGGAGCGTGCCGACCGAAGGTGGTCCGTTGTATCTTCGTGTGGAGCGGCAGACGATCAATGGCTTACCCGCCTGTAACGCCTTTCTTTTTACTATCCGCACTTATTTTTATCCCATCGATGAACTGACGGCCACAGAAAAGAAGGCCTTATTCATGGCTGTGGAAAGTATGTCGCCGGAATCGCTGGAATACAAAGGACTAAAGGGGAAATCGGCTATCCTCGCCAAAATACTTCTTTAATCATTTTTAGGGTTCACAAATAATGCTGCAAGGTGTTCAGGAGACCCGAGAGTTGAAAAGGTTTTTTCAGAAAAGCGTCTGCGTTGCAGACTTTCATGGTATCAGTGGTATGCGAGGTAACGACAATAGGGATGTGGGCATATTTGTCCTGTCCCTTTATCTTTTTGTACAGCAACTGCCCGTTAGGATTGCCGGGTTGGATATCGAGAAAAATAAGGTCGGGTTGAACTTCGTCCAGGATAGCAAAACCTTCCGGGTAGGAATTCGCCAGTGACGGATAGTATCCGCTGCGCTCAAAAAACGGTTTCAGCGCCGAAAGCCAGTCGGTGTCTTCATCTATAATCAATATTTTTTTCATTCGCCAACCTGTTTATCTATCAATCATCAATCATACGGCATCAGCACCGTTACCGAACAACCGTAGCCTGGTGCGGTTATGATGTCCACCATTCCATTGAACCGTGTTGCCTCAGCATAAATATTAGCCAGCCCCGACCTTTTCTTTACCTGCTGAAGATCAAATCCGTCTCCATCGTCAAAAATGTACAGGATGATGCCCGAACGGTTTTGCATCATATTGATCCTGACACTTCCTGCCTTGCTATGTTTTATAATATTATTAAATGTTTCCCGGGTAATTTGTAGTAAAGCTTCGCTTTTTGCCGGAGGCAGTATCAATTCCCCATTAACGCCTACTGTGGAGGTGAACTTGATTTGGAACCGGCCGACGTCAACCGCAGTTTCCATCATCCGTTCCAGCGACTGGACCCAATCATCCGACCCTTTTCCACCCTGCGTGTGAGCTCCCTGCCCGCTATTCATCGGAATCAGTTGATCCTGATTGCTTTTCTCCTGCATCTCCATGTCTGTTCAGTTTTTTCGGACAGCAAAGAAACGTCAGAATGACACGAAAAAAAATAGTTGCAAGGCTATATTACAGGTACAGTTTTATCAAGCCTGCTTGTAGAGTTTATACTATAATCTGTTGAATGGTCCGGACCAGCTCATCCTGTGCCCTTTCTTTGCAGATATAACCGGAGGCGCCGGCTTTCAATGCCGTATCGGCATATTGTTCATCGCAAAAAATGCTCAGCAGCAGGACAGGCAGGACAGGGAAATGGATCCTGATCTGGCGCAGGGCCTCCAGCCCGTTCATGACGGGCATGGAAATATCGGAGATGATGAGGTCCCACCGGTCGGACATGGCTTTTTCCAGCAGCTCCTGGCCATCCTCCACCTCTTCGATAAGGGATAAGGGAAACTCTTCCAGCAGGATCTCCTTCAGATGCTGTCGCAACAGCTCATGGTCATCTGCAATCAAAATCTTTAGCATGGCTTGCATTAGTCTTTGCCTTCATTATCCGATACTGGAGAACATTACCCGTTAAAAGTAAAGACCCTGCTGCCGGCAGGAAATAAAGGAACCTATACAAATGATGTAGAGTTTAAACTACGTGCTAGATTAACCGATTTTCCAGCGCGTACCTGGCCAGTTCTGCGTTGGCTCTCATTTTCATTTTTTCCATGATCCTGGCCCGGTAGGTGCTGATCGTAGTAGGGCTCAGGGAAAGCATTTCCGCGATGTCCGAGATCGTCTTTCCTTCCGCCAGCAGTTTCATCACATGGAACTCACGGTCGGACAATAACTCATGCGGTGCTTTGTCCGTCGCAAGGGTCAGGTCGCTGGCCAGCATTTCTGCAATGTTGGGGGTGATATACTTCCTGCCTTGCAGGATCCGCTGCACGGCTTTGACCAGTTCGGTAGGAGCGGCATCTTTGTTGATATATCCCGAGGCTCCGGCTTTCAGCACCCGGGTGGCATATTGTTCTTCGGGGAAGATGCTGAGAATGAGGACAGGTAATTGAGCGGCATGCTGCTTGATCTGTTGCAGGACCTCCAGCACGCTTCGGCCCGGCATCATCAGGTCGCTGATGACTATATCCCATTTGTCTGAAAGTGCCCTGTTCAACAGCATATCGGCATCGCCTACTTCTTCTACGAATGCCGATGGATATTCCTCCAGCAGGATCTCCGAAAGACCCCTGCGGACAATGGCATGATCATCTGCTATTAAGATACGCATCATGTTAACTTGTTATATGTATCGAGGGGAATACTAATTGACAGGTTAGTCCCTTCTCCTGCTTGACTGGTGATTTCATAGGTACCCTTCATCATTAAAGTTCGTTCTTTCATGCCTAACAGGCCCAATGTTTTTTTCTTTTTGACAGCCGTAATATCGAACCCTTTGCCGTTGTCAGCGATTGTCATGACCAGCTGCGGCCCGCAGACGCCCAGACTGGCTGTAATGGCGGTGGCTTCGGCATGCCGGGCGATATTGGTCAACGCTTCCTGGAAGATACGGAAAAGCCCTGTGGCGCTTGCCGCTGCCAGCGCGGGCGGATTGTCAGGATATTGAAAAGCTATCGGGATGGCATACCTGTTCTGGAAGTCCCTGATCTGCCATTTCAGCGCTTCTATCAGGCCCAGGTCGTCCAATACGCTGGGGCGTAGCTGCATGGCGATCTTGCGGATGGAATGGATGACATTCGACAGCATGGTGATAATGTTGCCAATCCTTTGTTTGATCGGACTGTCTTCCTGTATTTTCCTATCCAGCCATGCCGCGTCCAGTTTGATGGCGGTCAGCTGTTGACCCAGCTCATCATGGATCTCCCGGGCAATGTAGGTTCGTTCTTCTTCCCGGATGTTCTGCAGGTTCGATGCCAGATCGCGGAGCTGCTCGTTCATATCCTGGATTTCCTGCTCTTTTGCTCTGAGCGATGCTTCAATGTCGAAAGCCTCCAGCGCGAACGACATGTCTTGAACGACTTCGTCCAGCAGTTGAATTTCTTCCCGGTCAAAGAAGTTTTCTTCATGCGAATACAGGCTTAAGCTGCCGAAAGGTTCCCCGGACTTTATGATGGGCAGCGCGATGGAAGACCGGTAATCCCGCGACAAAGCCTCCTGTCGCCAGGCCGCCATTACCGGATCGGCGCCGATGTTATTGCTGACATAGTGCCGGCCCTCTCTTATCGCACGACCGGTAGGGCCCAACCCTTCGGTTACGTTATCGACACTGATCCTGACGGTTGAAAGGTACCCCTCTTCATGGCCTGCATGATAGGCCGGGACCACCATTCTGCTTTCTTTATCGATCAGCCCTACCCAGGCCATTCTGAACTTGCCCGACTCTACGACGACATTACAGATATCCCTGAACAGTTTTTCGGGACTGTCGGCATATACAATAGTTTTATTGACCTCGCTGATCGTGGCATAGAGCCGGCTGGCTTTCAGAACCTTCTGCTCTGCGTCTTTCCTTTCGGTGATGTCGGTGAAATAAACGGACAGCCCATTGTGCGACGGATAGATATGAACTTCAAAATCCCGTTGGGAGGGCTTATAAATACTTTCAAGGTGTCGGTATTGCTGTTTCTCCATGGCTTCCATGCAGGCTTTGTAAAAGGCCACGCTGGCAGTGGTATGATACTCCCAGATATTTTTACCCAGCAGGTATCCTTTGGGTTGATCGAGGATCTGCTCTGCCCGGCTGTTTACGTAAGTGAAGATCCAGTTGGTATCCAGGGAGAAGAACCCGTCACTCACTCTTTCGAACACTTCCATGATCTCTTTTGCCTTGTTATTCACCTGCCGGGTCAGATCTGCATTGAAAAGCTGCAGCCGCTCTTGTTCCTTTTTTTTGCCGGACAGGCTATTGTGAACGATCAGAAAGAGGATGATCAGGAGTAATCCGCTGGAGGCGGACATAATGAGAAATACATAGAAGAGATCCCGGTGCATCGAGGCGTTTTCGGCCAGCAAGGCGAGCCTTTTTTCCAGGCGGCCGTAAGTATAAAAGGAAAAGAACAGCAGACAGGAAAAGGCAAGCGTGAATGACAGAAGTACGATTTTATCGATGCCGGCCTTAAAGGATAATTGACGCAACAAGCAACTCCGATTTAATGAAGGGATATGTATTTGGGTGATTCAGTTCCAATAAGATACGCAGATAAATCATCCCGTCCAAATAAGTCTCGAAAATACCGATTAACAGCCTGTTAGCATTAATAGGCATTTCCTTATTAAACATCCGGTCCTTTCATCCCTCCAATATAGCGAACGCCATTTATCAACGACTTAAAATCATCAACATGAAAAAGAAATTATTAATCATCGCCCTGCTGCTGGCTGTAGTAGGCTTCAGCTCTACCGGATGTTATTGTGTAAGGTGTCATCCCTATCATTACTATCGCTAAACAATTCAAAGAGACCGGCCGGCCGGTCTTTTTTTTTAATCGCGCCTTCGGGGCTTTGGAAAATGTAGCCCCTTGGCGCGATTCCGCTTATGATTGGCCTTCGGCCGATGGGCCTGTGGCCCATTATGAGTTGAACGGTAACTCTTCAGGGTAAGCGCTATTTTGTGGCATTATCTTTGCATATTGGCGTAGCGAATTCAATCTATCCTAATTTTTATGAAGACTAATTTGCTTAGGCCAATCCTCGCTGCGCAGGTACTACTTACTATCATTTCGGCAATGACTGTTCTCGGCGGCTGTAAAAAAAGTGTGAGTAAGTCGACAACTTCCGATACTTCGATTAATTACAATGACTATGCCAATGGGGGTGTCCACCTGGAGATCGTGAATTCCGATCCATCTGATTACAATGATAATCAGTTATATGTTAATGTAATGGGCGCCACCACCGGTTCGAACTCCCAAAGTGCCTACATCGACCTGAAAACGGGGAATACGGTTCTCCTGAACAATCTCAGCGCCCTGCCCCAGGTGGCTAATCCAAATAATCCAACGGACGGCACCAAGTATATCATTATCGGAACGAAAATGTCCGATATGCCGGTTGACCCGGCTACCGGCCGGCATTCCATCCCGCTGTCCTTTATCCAGAGCGCACGGATCATGCTTTCGATCGGCAAACCCCTCTATTACTACATTAATCCCGGGGGCACCAGCCTGGCTGCTCCGATCAAGAGTACCAGTTCCACCGACGTCAACTATGGAACTGTTTTTGATTTTATGGAATTCACTTATTATTCCACAGGCAGTGGTGCGCGGGTTTATGCCAATACTTCCCGGGTTGACGAATACGCTATTTCCATGGGCTTTCAACTCAACGCACTTCAGGGAACAACGGGAACCGTACAAACGGCGGGGGAACTCATGACCCATAAGAATACCATCCAGGCTTTTATGAATTTTAATAAACCGTCCGACTATAACCAGTGCTACAGGTCGTTTTTTCAAGACATCGTCAATCCGGGCAGCATGACGGATGCATCGGGTAACCAGATATTCACCCAGACGACTTCTTATCAGCACTTCCAGACCTATATCGATAGCATCTGGCAGAATTATAAAAGCCAGGACCTGTTGATGATCCTGGGTAGCGGAAACGTTGGCAGCACGGATTCGAATCTGATTATCCGGGGACGGGTTGACAGCAATAACGTTTTCAATTTCACTCAAACCCAAACGGTAAATGGGAGTGTGGTGGTGACCGGGGGGACTTTACCCATCGAACCTACGACTTCAGATGTCCTGGGTGGAAATGCCGGTACCGGGGCCTTTAATAATTCTTCTTTGAATGGAACACCGGGTCACGAGCTGAATAACGAGCTGCGTGTAACATTTGTAGCCGCCTTGAACAGGCACAGCATATTCACTGATGCCGCAGTAGGGCAGATCCAATACCCCGAAGATGTGTCCAGGTTCTATAAAACCGATCCTTACAACTACTATGCGGCATTCTGGCACTCGCCGGGCATTTCATACAATGGTTTGCAATATGCGTTTTCTTATGACGACGACGCGAACCAGTCTTCGACGATCGTTGGGGATAATCCGGCATATTGTACGTTGTATTTTGGACCGGTCCCGGCGGGTAACTAAAAATTGCTTCTGCGGGCGCTCACTCTATCGCCCGCATAGCCTTTCCATATTCCGCGTCATCCCTGATGGTCCTGGCGGCCGTCTTATATTCGGCTTTCACGCTGTCGTCAATGGGCATTTTTTTAGCGATCCGCACCAGCAGGTTGCTTTTATCGTCATCATTTTCCATCGCGGCCCCGGCCCGGATCAGGCTGATCCATTCGGCATCCGTCTTTTTAACCGAATCTATCAGCAGGTGATAAAAATCTTCCCTTTCTCCATCGGACCCGATGTGACTGGCTGCTGCTACCACGGAGTCAAAGCGGTTGCCGGCCAAACCAGTGCTATCCGCAACCTGGCCAACATAACGCATCAACAGATCCTTCTTGTTGTCATCCGGAAAAATGTCTTTCACCGTAGCCAGCCAGTAAGATCCGACAATGGAATCCTTCAGTTGGGCCTGCGTAAACCGCTCTAAATATTCTTCTTTTTTACCATTCTCCATATGGCCGATTTCTTTCAATATGGCTATTTGTTCTGCTTCAGTCAGGCTGTCGCTTTTGAACAGCAGGTCCAGGTACTGATCGGCTGCCCCTTCCATTTCCAGGTGTGAAATGGCTGTCAGTAAAGCCTGGTTACCGCCTTTTTGCGCAATCCGCTGCGCCCTGCCATCGGAATAAAGGCCCCGCGCGATCATCTTTTGCAGCACCCCCGCGACAAATCGTCTGCCGCTGTCGTTCAGCGTCAGGTTTTCGTGGCCATCGTACAGGGTATAGGTGATCTCGCCCTGCAGATTGCTTTCTGCTTTGAACGTCTGGTCATTTTCCCTGAATTTCAAATATCCGCCGGGAGTCATGTCGGCTATGGACTTTTCATCATCGCTGAGCCTGACCTTTCCTGACCAATTGATCTCCTCGATAAAGTTGTCGCCTTTTATCGTCACATTACCGTCGTTCCTGCTATTATGCCTGGCATACCCTGCCCACGAAAAATATACCCGCAACAGGACGAGGAAGAAGGCTATTAAAAAGAAAGTGAGTTTCATGGTTCAATTTTTATTACGCCGGGTGAAAAGATAATAGATGCCTAATCCCGCCGCGACGCTGAACGCCATAATAGCCAGCGAGTGTAACCCGAAGGGTTGTGTGAAAGTCATGATCGTAAAGCCGATGGCGATGCCCACTAATGTACAGAACCATTGCAGGATGCTGTTCACCGGATTGGTTTTATCGGATTGTATCAGCTGCCCGACAATATTTTCAGCGGTTTCCTTTTCGATGATCTTGCTTTTCAGTCGATAGTCAAGGTTCTGCCGGATCAGTTGGAGAATAAAGGACGAGATGAGATAGATAATCAGGACGACGGCGCATATGTGTACCAGGTCGAAGATCACTTCGCGGGTGATCAATGGTTCCTGTTTGTCCTCCGCATTCGCGACAATGGTGCTGGTCAGCATAGCGGCTGCTATGATTGCTTTTTTCATGTTCATTTATTTATAATATTGATGATCTGTTGATAGCGTTTTATTAGGTGAAGCACCCTCAGCAGCACAAATACGCCCGCCGCTGCGAGGATGAGGTATAAAAAGACGGCCGAAATGTCCGTGAACACATAATAGGCACTTTTCCGGAACAGCCACGCCGGCACGGCCGTTACCAGTAGGATAAGCGCCGCCGTCGCCCACCAGCTGGGGCGTTCAACCCTCCGTTCGGCCGATTCCGCCAACTGTCCCATCACTATCGCGGATACATCGAAACCGAACACCGGTGCAGGCTGCTGGCTGAGCCCTTCCATCAGCAGGCCATAAGCCGCCACCTGGGCCTGGCAGTCCGGGCAACCGTCCAGATGGGCGATGTCTTCCGGTGTACATGCCGGTCTGTCCAGTATATATTGTTGCAATTCCTCTTCAGAAAGGTGCGCTCCGCTCATAACTTCTCCATTTTATATTTGGACAATAACTTTTCCTTCAACATCTTCCTGGCCCTGAAAAGATAGCTCTTCACTGTCCCTTCGGGCAGACCCGTTATCTGGGCCATTTCCTGGTACGTCAGTTCTTCCTGGTGGTAGAGGCCGATCAGCGTTTGATACAATGGCGGCAATTGCCCGATCTGTGCCTGTAAAATGCCGGTCAGTTCCTTTTTGAGGATCGAGTCATCGGTTTCTTCCGCTGCACGGACCGTATGCTGCCGCCCGCTGCTCAAACTCTCCCCGTCCATGTCGAAGTCCGGCAGTACATGTAACAGCAACCGCCTTTTCTGCAACTGGCTGCTGCAGGTATTATACGCAATCTGCGCCACCCAGGTAGACAGCTTGGACTGGAACCTGAATCCCTTCAGGTAGTGGAATACTTTCAAATAAATATCCTGCACGATATCCTTTCGGTCTTCTTCATTCGAAATCATCTTGCAAACGATCTGTGCCACCAACCCTTCGGTCATGGAAATGATCTCGCTAAAAGCCGGGGTGTCGCCGCCCAATACCGGGTCGACAAGCTGCCTGTCAGTAGGAATATTCCTCGGTTGTTTGCTCACTGTTGGGATTAGACCGGTTAGTTATCCAAATGTTGCAATTTTGTTGAAGAAGTCCTTTATTTTTGGCAAATAAATACTCACCGGTAAAAATAGTTGGACTCATGGAAAGGATGCTGGAAAAGATCACCGACGCAGCGGATTATCTCAAGATGAAAGGATTTACGGGCGCCGGCGTCGGCGTCGTTCTGGGTACCGGTCTCGGCTCTTTCGTCAGCCAGCTGGAAGTGGAACATAAGATTTCTTACCAGGATATCCCGCATTTTCCCCATTCCACCGTCGAATCCCATAAGGGGCAACTGATTATCGGCCGGTTGGGGGCTCAGAAAGTGATCGTTTTGCAGGGCCGGTTCCATTATTATGATGCCTACAGCATGCAGCAGATCACTTTTCCCGTGCGGGTGTTAAAGGCCCTGGGTATCCAAAACCTGCTACTGAGCAATGCCGCGGGCGGGCTGAACCCTGGCTTTAAAAAAGGTGACCTGGTATTGCTCGATGACCATATCAATTTATTACCGGAAAATCCTTTGAGAGGACTCAATGATCCCGCCTTTGGCAATCGCTTTGTTGACATGAGCTGTCCTTATGACTATGCCCTGGGCCAGCAACTGATGACCCATGCCGCCCGTTTGTCTTTGAACCTGAAAAAAGGCGTTTACGCCGCCGTCATGGGACCCAACCTTGAGACCCGGGCCGAATACCGGTATCTTCGTTCTATTGGCGCTGATATGGTGGGGATGAGCACGGTGCCGGAAGTCATCGTTGCGGGTCATATCGGTCTGCCCTGTGCGGCTATCAGTGTGATCACGGATGAATGCGATCCCGATAACCTGGTCCCTGTCAGCATTCAGGAGATCATCGAGGTAGCGGGCAAGGCCGATGCCGTACTGAGCCGGTTGATGGCCGCGGCGATAGGATCGCTTTCCTGATAGTCTACCCGCAGGATCTGTATTTACCCGCAGGATCCGTCCGGGTTGCCATTCATCCCTTTTCGCGCTTCCGTCTTTTACTTCCGCTTTCCGGTGTGGTCACACAAGCCATTAACCTACATCGACTATGAACCCACTTTACTTACTGGTGGCGCTGACCGCCACTATGCACGGGCCTGCACGGCCTCCCAGTCCGGTTAGTCCGGCTGGAAAGAAAGATACCGTCGTTAAAAAATATTCGATCCGCTACGATCCTTCCAAACTCCGGATCCCGGGACAGTCCCTTCCCATCGGCATCGTCACACAGACGGCGAATGCACAGGCATCTCAAACAAAGGGCTATCTGAAAGGAGATGATGGATGGGGTAAATACAAACTGGAAGTCCAGGGTGGCAGCTACTCCGGCGGAAAAATTAAAATAGCCAAATCGGCTGCTTACCAAAAAGGCGATTCCTTGACCATCAGCGTTTATACACGAAAATGGTTTCTTGGTGGTAAAGACAAATTTCTGCTGACCCAGAAAATACCTTATGACTTTGAGGACAGCATCGAGGTCCTGACCACCGGCAATATCGGCAAGGCGCCCGGGGACCATGTCCAGTTTGGCGTCCGGACCTGGTATGACAATAAAATGTTCGCCGACAAATGGGCCCCTGCAAAGAAGAACCTGAAGAATTTCGTATTCGATTACGATGGCGGGCATCTCTCGAAGTCCAAGGGTGACCTGAAGATCGACGGCGATCCGGAAAAGATCAGCCATGACAGGGTCAGATTGATTGCCATGCTGGCCAAAGACTCAGCTATCAGGGATACGCTGCAGGTCATGCTGGATTATGTAGCCCATTATCAATGCAAGGTGCAATCGTCCGGGGACGGGCACAATCTATATGTTGCAGCCGATGCGTATTTCGATTCCCTGATCAATGCCAGGCTGCTGAGTGTCACCGTGACTGACAGCGCGGCGAAAAAGACCTACCGTTACCGGATCAATACCAATGGCGGTTCGGTTGCGATTTCCAGCAAGGGTGCAGACGGGATGGACGGAAGAAGTGGCTTTGATGGGATGTCGGGATCGCCGGGGTCTTCGGGGACCATCTCCGTTGACGTGGAAACGGTCACCAATCCCGACGGCACCACTTCGACGACGACCAATACGGTGCAGGGCCCCGGCGGGGATGGCGGCAGAGGCGGCGACGGGGAAAATGGCGAAGATGGCGGGAATGGTGGCAACGGGGGTAATATCATTGTTCATTATACACCGGCGGTCACTCCTTTCCTGTCCCTGATCACAGCGCAAAGCATTCCCGGCGCCGGCGGGTCCGGCGGCAGGGGAGGGTCGGGTGGTTCCGGTGGTTCGGGCGGAGATGGTAATCCGCCCGGTAATTCGGGTTCCAGTGGGATGGATGGCCGTAACGGGTTCGATGGGTCCGGCGGTAAACCCGGTAAAGTGGGCTTTATTCCAGAGGACGAGGGCGCGGCCGATACTAGAAGGGCCAGCGTATGCGCGTGGGTTAGCCGGAATGGAGGTTCCTGACAGGATTGAGAAGGGCCGCCCGGATGGTTTGGACGCTCACAACCGATAGGGTAAGGATCAGCGCCCCGATACCGGTGACGGCAAAGATCCACCACGCAACCGGCGTCCGATAGGCATATGCCGTCAGCCAATCTTGCAGGTAAAACCAGGCGACCGGCACGGCGATCCCGAACGACAGTGACACCAGCAATACCGACTCTTTGGAAAGTAAACCCCAGAGTTGAAATGTCGTCGCCCCCAGCACTTTCCGGATCCCTATTTCCCGGGTGCGCTGCTCCGCTACGAAAGAAGCCAGGCCAAACAATCCCAGGCAGGAAATGAAGACGGCCAGGACGGTGAAAAAGCCGGCCAGCTTGCCCATCTGTTCTTCCGCCAGGAACTTGTGACTATAAGCTTCATCTGTAAAATCATACTCGAAAGGACTGTCCGGATCATACTTGCGAAAAATGGACTGAATAGCAGCCAGCGCCGGCGTTAAGGGCAATGTTGGCTTAAGCCGGATGGTGATAACATGGATCCGGCGGTCGGCCAGCAGGGTAAAAAAAGTGGGCTGTACAGGCATGTACGGGAATTCCATCACCATATCGGTAATGACGCCAACGATCGGATGCGCTGCCCCATGCCAGCGGATGGACTCGCCGACACTTAGCCCGGTATACCTGACGGCTGCTTCATTCATGATGAAGGCCCCGCTATCGGTCGGAAAATCCCTTGAAAAATCCCGGCCCTCTTTTATGGTCCAACCCAGCGTCTTCCCGAAGTCATACGTTACGAACAATGTCCCGATGATTGGAACGGAATTGGGGTCCCTACCTTTCCAGTCAAACCCCAGCATACTGTTTTCAACTTCCGTCGATGGGCTTGACGACTCGGCCATATTCTCTACGGCGCGCGAAGCCAGCAGGTCATGCCGCAGCGCATCATAATGTCCTTGTATTTCCGGGGTGTTCATATTTATCGTGATCAATCCCTCCCGGGTATATCCGACCGGCCGGTCCTGTGCATAACGGATCTGCCGGAAGACGGCAATGATGCCAATCGCCAGCGCGATCGAAATCGTAAACTGTACGACGACTAAGGCTTTCCGCAACAGTGCCGCTGCCGGCCCCGCCCTAAAAGAACCACTCAATACTTTTACCGGCTGAAAATGCGACAGGTAAAATGCGGGATAACTTCCGGCCATTAACCCGGTAAGACCGGTAAAGCAAAAGAGTGTCAGCCAGCACCATGGATTCCCCCAGGGAATGGTCAGCTGCTTTCCTGCAAGCTGGTTGTACAGCGGGAAGACTAATACCATCAACCCAACGGCCAATAGCATCGCCAGGATGGTCATCAGCAGGGATTCGCCCAGGAACTGCCCGATTAGCTGCCTGCGCTGTGATCCGATGGTCTTCCTCAGACCGACTTCTTTCGCCCGTTGGCCGCTGCGCGCGGTACTTAAATTCATAAAATTGATACAGGCGAGTAGCAGCACGAAGCAGCCGATGAGCGCGAACAGCCGGACCTGGCGGATCCGACCGCCAACCGCCTTTCCATTCCTAAACTCAT
Organism: Chitinophagaceae bacterium; assembly: GCA_003167015.1. Lineage (GTDB taxonomy): Bacteria > Bacteroidota > Bacteroidia > Chitinophagales > Chitinophagaceae > Puia. The sequence continues at coordinate 13,001 of PMUF01000485.1, forward strand.
CGTATAGCCGCCACTGATCCATCGGATGCAGGCCGATCTCTTCATAGCTACCCCGCACGTGCGGTTTCGTAATGTCTTTGATTTTAGCGGCCGTTTTGGCAAACGAAGCCTGGTCGGCCAGCTGCACATACAGCTCGAAATGATGATCGTACCAATCGGCATCCAGCGTAGTGCCCCGGTTGGCTTTGTTGTCCCAGGCCAGCAGATAGGTAGTACCATAAAAGGCGCTGTTTTGTGGCAGGTCTTCATATACCCCGCCTACCTTCATTACTGTCTGGCCGTCCAGCACTATAGATTTATTGATCGGGTCGGCATTTCCAAAGAGCGAGGTGGCCAGCCACCGGGAGATCAACATGGAACCCGGATCTCGCAGCGCGGCGGGATTTCCTTTCAATAGCCGCAAAGACATCATGGCGGGAAAGTCCGGCTGCGCCCACATTCCCCACTGTTGAATTTTCTTTTCGCCGGCGATCAGCAGATGACCGCCTCCTGCTACCAACGCTACGTCTTTGAAATCAGCCGGGAATTTCGATCGCAATTCCGCTGCCAGCGGTACGGAAGCATTGGTCTCTACGCTTACGTCCCCGTTGACGGACCAGATCGACAGGATACTCGCCAGCCTTTCATGATGAAGATGATATTGGTCGAACGATAGCTCGTCCCAAACCCACAGCCCGATCAGCATCGCCACGGCCATACCGGTAGCCAATCCGATGATATTGATCGATGAATAGAGCTTGCTTCTCAGTAAAAGCCGCCAGGAAAGGCGCAGATAATGTCGCAGCATGGGAATTTTTATTTGGTCGCAGCCTGTCCTGCTTCATACTGCTGGATGCCCTGCAGGATATCCCGGGCGATCTTTTCCTGGTTCCGGCTGTTGCTGATAAACGCCCGGTCGTCCGGGTTATCGAGAAAGCCGCACTCCAGCAGCACCGCCGGCATGGCCGAATGATCTAATACATAAACCCGGTTGGGGATTTGTCTCAGCGTCTCTTCCGTAGCATAGGTTCCTTTAATGGCGTCAATCATTGCCGATCCGAGCTGTACGCTCTGCTGATACCGCGAATTGCCCGTGCTGACCCAAGCACTGAACCCTTGTTTGGTAGTAGCAGTACCAGTGCCGGTACTGTTGACATGGATCGAAACAAAGAGATCCGCTGCCCGTTCATTAGCGAGCGCCGAACGGTATTCCAATGATTCGCGGATCGTGCTTCTATTGCCCGCCAGCTCATCGGTTTGCCGGGTCAGCAGGACAGTTACATGATATTCCGGGCTGAGCTCCTGAATTTTCAGCGCCAGGGCGAGATTGATATCTTTTTCCTTCGCATCGCCAGCCACTGCTCCATCATCCATGCCGCCATGGCCCGGATCGATAATGACCGTGAAGGGGGGATCGGAGGCAGCAGGCAGCGCGGGTTGCAGCCGGGCAGCAAAAGCGCATAGTAATACAAAGGCCAGCGGAAAAGCCATGAAACGGCTCCAGTAGTCCTTTTTAGCGGAAGTTAATCGGGTAAGCATGGTGATACGTCTTTTTATAGGTGATTGAAAAAATGGATGCAGCAAAGAGGGCGGCGGGTCGTAAACACTGTGCCAGACCAGTAATTCCGCATATTCATAGCGGTCGCCGCCGGATACGGCATGCCCGTCGGCCAGGAATTCGTGGATCGTTCGGATCTCCCGGTAGATCCGGTAAAAGAAAGGGTTGACCCAGCACAGGATCATAACGGGTTTCAGCAGCAGCAGGTCCAGGGTATGCCGCTGATGAATATGATACCATTCATGCCGGAATACCTGCCTGCCTTTATGGCTATCGGGATCGATCTCTTCGTTCCAGAAAAGATGGTTGAGGAAAGAGAAGGGTGTTCCGGGTTCACGGGTCATGAAAAAATCGATCCGGCCCAGCTGTTCACGCGGGTACTTGTGCGGCAAGCGCCGGATGTACAGTAGCTGGCGGATAAAGACATAGAGGAAGACGCTTGCTGCCAGGCTATAGGCTGCCAGAACCATCCACCGCCAGTCGATCAGGGCAGTGGAGATAAGGGAATAGCCTGGCATCAAAGTGCCTTCGCTGAAGCCGCCGGGTGAGATGGCGTGCAGGGCGCCGGACAAGGCAGATGACTGCGCGATAGACGGCAGCTGATTGATGGCCGGCAGGCGGATCAGCGGCAGTACCAGGGACGCCAGCGTCGCGCCAAGCAGGTAATACCGGTTGTACTGATGGAAAACCCTGTTGCGGAGAAACAGCCGGTAATAGCCGTACAACAAACCGGATACCGCCGTCACTTTCAGCAGATAAACGAGTGCGCCTGAAATAAGCAGTGCATTCATGACTTGGATTTTTTGGCTGATTTGATTTGTTGCAGCAGCTCTTCCAGTTCCTGCAGGCTTAATTTTTTATCGCTGACGAACTGGGAAACCAGCTTGGCGGCTGAGCCTTCGAAATAACCTTTGACCAGTTGATTGGCGCTGGATTTACCATAATCGGTCTTGCTGACCAACGGCCGATAACAATTATTGCGACCCTGGACGTCGAACTCCACAAACCCTTTTTCCACCAGTATCTTTAACAGCGTAGCGATCGTATTGGGATGCGGTCTGGGCTCGGGAGTCAGCTCCAGGATGTCTTTCAGGAACCCCTTGCCTAACTTCCAGAGGACAATCATGACCTGTTCTTCGGCTTTCGTCAATGGCTTCATCTTATGACTAAGTTTTTAGTTATATCATAAATGTATAACTAATTTTTTAGTTGTACAAAATTTTTGAGGAATTATTTTGGAAGCGACTTGCGGGAGATGACTTTATTGAACGGAGATCGAATAGGCAATGGCATTTTGCGTACCATCGCTGAGGCTGACAGGTGCGCCATTTTTCCAATAGGTGGCGATATAATGGCCGCCAACCATCCAGGTATAGCCGGCTACATAGACATCATTTCCGGATATGAACAGCGAAGTAGCAGTAGAAGAGGTATTGCCGCTGGTGAGTATGTCCGCAATTCCATTTTTCCAGAGTATAGCCCGGGAGTAATTGCCTATATTCTGCCAGCCGGCAATATAAACGTCTGTTCCGGATACAACGACAGCATTGGCCATTGACCCCTGAAGGGAATCAGTGCTGAGAAACAAAGGCGAGCCGTTCTTCCAATAGATGGCCAGCGGGTTTCCGATTGTCGTCGTCTCAAAACCTGACACATAAACATCACTTCCGGAGGCGTAAATGGAAGTGGTCGTTGGAGATCCGTAGGTTCCATCCCCGCTCATGTAGTACAGGTTACCCGTAAGGTCCACCGGATTGCCGTTTTCCCAATAACGGGCATGTGCCACCGTGTAATAGCTGCCACCCGACACATAGACATTCGTGCCCGAAACATAAATACCGCTGACATAATCCGAATAAAACCGGGATGCATACTTAGCGCTGTCGACCAGCCCTACACTACCGAAATCAGGGAGGCTGACCGGTTTACCGTTTTTCCAAACCGTTGCTATGCCCCCTGTGATCGGGTAGATAGCGGTGGGAGTGGTATACGGAACATGGGAAGTATCTCCATCATATTCCCGGATGCCTGCCAGATAGACATCACTCCCGGAAATGGCGACGCCTGCCGCTGAACCGCCTGCGAGGGAACCGGTAGAATCGGGCAGCGTAGTGGCCGCTCCATTCAGCCAATAGGACGGAACAGTGCGGTAAAGATTGTTACCAGTCGAACCAGGCTGAAATCCGGCTATATAGACATTGCTGCCTGCGGCGGTAAGAGCACCGGCGCTAAAATCGTACGTGAAACCCGGAGAGCTGGGGATCGTACTGGCAACGCCATTTTTCCAGTAAAGGACATCGCCGTCCTGAACACCGAGCACATAGACGGTCGCCGGTACGCTTGAACCGGGAGACATATTATGTTCTTTTTTGCAGGAAAAAACTGCAGTGAGCAGGATAGGTACAAACAGGAAATAGGTTGGACGGGGTCTCATAAAACGAGGTTTACTGTCCAAAGATAACCTACGCTTTTTTCTGTTATCTTTAAATTATGATTAATAAAGGCTGTATTATTATAACCGGTTTAGTCCTTTGGACGATCGGTGTGTTTGCTCAGCAGGCAATTCTTCCCGTGAATCTCAATGTCCCTGCGGGTAACCGGCTTTCCTGTCATGTTTATGCGAGAGGCGTGCAGATCTACCGCTATATGCAGGATAAAAATGATACAAGTAAATATGTATGGACTTTTGTCGCACCTGCCGCTGATTTGTTTACAGCCCCGGACTATACGACGGCTACAGGTAAACACTATGTCGGTCCTGCCTGGGAAGCCACAGATGGCAGTAAGGTGACAGGAAAAAAGCTGCAACAGGCCGATAGCCCGGATACCAGCGCGATACCCTGGCTGCTGCTGAGCGCGGCTGAAGTGTCGGGCTCGGGCATTTTCTCCGGCACAACCTTTATCCAGCGGATCAATACACATGGTGGCAAAGCACCGCCGGCGCCTGACCGCGGGTCACACCCCGGAGAAGAGATCAGAATCCCCTATACTGCAGAATATTTATTTTACAGGCCTATTTAACTCCCTTATTGGAATCCCAAACGCCCTGTAATTTCCGCACATAGAGGATCTGCCCGGTATGATAGGCTGTGTGTGTATTGATATGGTCAAAAGCCGAAGCCCATTTTTGCAGCTTTGCTTCGTCTGCCGTTTTGATAGCGTTCTCCAGACCCTGCATCACCTCATTCAGATTTTTAACCGTCGTCGCCCATGACTCCTCCGTAAATGCAGTGAACGTTTCACTGTTATTGCCGGAGAATGCGTCAGTCTTCCGGCCATAGAACTTATCCAGTTGCTCCTTATTCCAAAACCAGAGATGATAGGCCAGTTCTCCGATGGAGTGCGCCGAATCGGCAGGCTTCCACATGGCCTGTTTGGCCGTTACTCCATCCAGCGCTTTCATGACGGGTACAAACCAATCCTGGGCGACCCAGGTATCCCGGAATTGTTCGAGTAAGACGGCCCGCAGCGTTGTTGGCGGTGCCGGCGGGTTTTGTTGCGCCAGGACCCGGATGGAGATACTCAAACTGGCGAGCATCAAAATGGCAAAGCTGGTCTTTTTCATATGTTATATTTATAGTTTGCCTTCTACTTTCAGCACCACCACGACATCGGGATTGTCCGGGGTAGGGGAGGGCGCCCCCTCAATCCGGATCGTACCATCGTTTGCGCGCGTAATGGAACAGGTGGCGCTGCTGTTCAGCAGGTAAGAAGAATCAATTTTTGCATAAGGGAATTGCTGCAGGATGACGGGGCCGGCGTCGGGCTGTAAAATATGCACATACAGTTTGCCGTTAGCCTGTGTCAGGCAGCCCCATTTTTGGGGCCGGATATAACCGCCCCTGTCATGATATATACTTTCGCCATACCTGGCCAGCCAATGGCCCATCCAGTGCAGCCTGTCTACAAACTCGGGCTGGATCTCGCCATTGGGCATGGGGCCGATGTTCAATAAGAGATTGCCACCGTTGCCTGCTGATTTCACCAGCAGGGCGACGATCTGCGCAGGTGTCTTATACGTTGTATCCGTGATGTTAAAGCCCCAGGAATTATTGATGGTGGCGCAGGTCTCGAGCGGTAGAGCGGAAATTTGCTGAAAGCTCAGCCCGCTGGTATTTTCACCGGGTACGTCCTGTTCGAACATTTGAAAATCCTCGCCAGGGAGCGGCGTCTGATGATGGTTGTTACCGATCAGACATTGCGGCTGCAGCCGGTGGATCAGATCGTAAATTTCACGGATATGCCAGTCCACCCGGACATCGTTGTCTTTCCGGGTCTTGCTTTCTTCGGCCATCTGGTCCCAATAGCCGTCGAACCAGATGCCGCCGATCTCGCCATAATGCGTCAGCAATTCCGTCAACTGATTTTTCATGAATTGAATATAGTCCTCCCAACGACCATGTGCCGTCCTGCCCGTCCCCTGGCCCGTCCGTCCCGTCCACCAGGAGTAGTCGTCGCGGCGCCAATCCAGCAGCGAATAATACAGGAACAACTTGATACCCTGGCGGTGGCATTCGTCGGCCATCAGCTTTACGATGTCCTTCTTATAAGGCGTGTTCATGATATTGAAGCTGGAATACTGGGTATTCCACATGCTGAATCCATCGTGATGCCGGGTGATCAGGGTGATATATTTCATCCCGGCGGCTTTGGCCAGGCTCACCCAGGTATGGGCATCGAAATCGATTGGGTTGAAAAACTTTTCGAGCCGGGTATAATTCTTCACGGTAATATTCCGGTTGTTCATCACCCATTCGCCGTCGCCGGGGATACTGAACGGCCCCCA